>CAYWAG010000001.1:0-25613 GCA_964455925.1 uncultured Verrucomicrobiales bacterium
CCAGAACTGACAATTTCTCCGTTTACGAGGCATTTACAGTTCGCTTGACCAATAGATTTGCGCATTTTCGTGATCTCAGCCTCGATAAAGAGGGTGTCACCGGGGAGGACTGGCTTACGGAACTTCACGCTGTCAGCACTCATAAAGTAGCCAATCTTGCCTTGGTTCTCCGGAATACGCAGCATCAGGATCGATGCGCACTGCGCCATCGCCTCGACCTGCAGCACACCTGGCATCACTGGGTGGTCAGGGAAGTGCCCAGGGAAAAACGGCTCGTTAAAGGTCACATTCTTAATACCAGTGCACTTAAAGTCGCCCTCAAAGTCGATCACACGGTCCAGTAATAAGAACGGATAACGATGCGGAAGGATCTTGTGAATGTCGTTAATGTCGAGAATCCCCTCGCCTTGTGGAATGTTCACGGTCGGCACCATGCTACGCATCATGGAGTATTCCTTCTTCAGCTTAGATGCCATCTGCGTGTTTGGTCCGTGTCCTGGCATCACCGCGATGACATGCCCTAGGATGCGCTTACCACAGAGCATGAGGTCACCGATGACATCCAGCGCCTTATGACGGGCAAACTCATTACTAAAGCGCATCGGCTCCTTAGACATAATCTCTTCGCCCCGAATAACGACTGCGTTCTCCAGGCTACCGCCTTTAATGAGTCCACTGTCAAGAAGCGGCTTCACGTCCTCATAGAAGGTAAAGGTTCGTGCCGGAGCGATCTCCGCCTCGTAGGTCTCTGGATTCACGACACTAGAGAAGTACTGGGTCATCCGTCCATCCTTACCAACGTTGGTTACAGAAACACGGAACTGCTTATCTGGCACGATGGTAATAATGGGTCCCTTACCGGTATCCAGGTGGATCGGCTCGCGGATCTCCCACACTTTACGCGGGGCAGACTGCTCCTGTAATCCCGCCCGCTTAATGAGTTCCACAAAGGGCTGAGAGGAGCCATCACCGATCGGTGGTTCATTCGCATCCATCTCGATGATAGCATTATCTACCCCCATCGCGGTGAGAGCAGACAGAATATGCTCTACCGTGTGCACCTTTACAGAGCCTTCCGCTAAGGTCGTGGCTCTATCCACCGTCTGCACCTTCGTCACACAGGCGTCGATAAAAGGCTGATCATCGAGATCAACGCGGCGAAACTTAAATCCATGACCTTCCGGCGCAGGCTTAATCGTAAGGGTAACCTTTTCCCCTGTGTGTAAGGAAGTCCCCTCTAAGGAGGCTTCATTGACAATCGTATGTTCCATTAGTGAGGCCATTGTAGTATGATAAGAGACAGCTCCCCGCTGAAAGCAAGGAATCTTTTTCGGATTATCACCTTTCTCCGCTGCCGTAGGCTGGATTATACTACCTCATATTCTATGACACCTGCCTCCCCCCTTCAGCAAATCACGACCTGGCTTGACACTTACCTGAACCACGCCCACACGCCAGACTACCCCACCGCCTATAATGGTTTACAGGTAGAGAACAATGGCGAGGTCTCACACATTGGCTGCGCGGTAGATGCCTCGCTCGACACCATCTATCAAGCCATCGAGCAGGGAGTCGACCTCTTGCTGGTCCACCACGGTCTCTACTGGCAAGGCGTAGAGATGCTGACGGGCTCCTGGAGGGAAAAGTGCAAGCTCCTGCTGGAGCACAATATCGCGGTTTACAGCTCACACATCCCTCTAGACATCCACCCAGAAGTCGGAAACAACATCCTCCTGGCGCAAGCGCTAGGAATGCAAGACATCACGCCCTGCCTACCGTGGAAATCGATCAACATCGCTCTGCGCGGCACCCTCGGCATCCACCGAGACGAACTTATCGAGCGCCTCACTAGCATTACCCATGTCGCCCCCTTCACCTGCCTTAGGGGGCCAGAGATCATCGACGACCTATTCCTCATAACAGGAGGCGCTGGCTCCCAAATCACAGAGATCCATCAACTCGGTGGGGAAAACTTCCTCACCGGAGAAGGCACCCAGTGGACAGTCCCATACGCAGAAGAGAAGCAAATGAACTACTTCCTCGGGAACCACTACGCCACAGAAACGCTTGGGGTAAAAGCACTCGCCGACATGATAAAAACACGCTTCAACCTTAATAAATCAACATTTCTCCGTACAGATAACCAGCTCTAGATCTATATCTATTACGAATATCAGAGAGGAATGAGCCTCGACAAAAATACAAACGAACACCGTTCGGGATTATTTTTCGTCAAAAGAATTGACTTTTCTTAGCTAAACCCTTTCTAATACCATTACATAGACATGAAAAAATTAATACTTGCACTCACTCTTGGGTCACTTGCCAACGGGCAAGAAGCCCCCAGCACACCCTCGCTCGACTGCACACTCCTCTATAAACAAGCAGAGAAAGAAGCAGCGGCATCAAAATCAGAAGACGCCGCAGTCCTAAACATGGTTCGTCTTTACGCCCAGCGTTACCCAGACTGCCTCTGTGAAATCGTCAAAGCTGCTATCGTAGGAAGTGAAGCAAACAAAACTCTAGTCAAATCCGTTGTAGAAACCGCTATCGTAGCGAGTCCAGACCAGTTTGACACCATCGTGAACTGCAGCATCGCCATCGCTCCAGATGCCGCTAACGAAATCGCCGAAGTAGCTAACCAGTTCTCTGAGGACGCTGCTACTGTCGCGAAAAAGTCGAACCTCCTCTACCTCAACGGCAAGAACACCTTTGGTGGTAAAAACGCAACTTCCTATGGCAAAAACGGCGGCGGCAAGAACGGCTATGATGGTCAAGCTAACGAATCCGAAGTCACTGAGCCCTTCTCTACGAACGCTCTTGATAACCTTGGTGCTGGAACAAACTTCGCCAACTTCAGTGTTGACCCAGGTGCAGGTCCAGAGGGCATCACCAGCACAGCAGCTACCAGTGCGAACAACCCTACCTCCTCTACTAACTTAGGCTCTGTCTTCGTTGCCCCTCCAGCTGTAAACCCTGTTACGCCTGACCTAACTCCGTCTCAGCCATAATCCTGCTTTACGAAACTTTTTTTACCAACGTAATGAAATATCAACTCACCCTCCTTACCGCTGCTGGTGTAGCAGCTGCAAGTGCCCAAGGTCTCTATGACACCTCTGGCGACAGCAGTTACTCTGACGAATCTGCCTTCCAGGTTACCGCAGGTGCTCGTGTCGGTTTTGACGACAACGTCAACCCTGTTTACTCTTCTGAGCTTGGCAAAACTGACTCCTCTTATATCGGTGCAAATGTCCGTGTTGCCTACAGCGAAACACAGTCAAACGCTAACCTTGGTCTCTACGCTGACCTTGGTGCGATTACATACCTATCCGACACAAACGGAGACTCTACGTTCCCTGTAGTCAACCTTGGCGCAAACGCGACCTATAAGGTTAACGAGCGCATCCAACTCAGCACCAACAACCGCTTCACCCACGGCCTTGAGCCAGACTACGAGCGTGGCATCGCTAACGACCGCCGTAGTGACGCATACTCCACCTACTCCTCATTTAACGCGATCGGTATCCGTTGGTCACAGCGCTTTGCGACCAGACACGGGATCAACTTCTCTGGTGCGGATTATGGATCTGGTAACAACTATAACTCCATCTCCTTCCGTAACACCCTCCGTTACCGCCTTAACGACCGCACCATCCTCAAAGGTGGTCACGTTTTTGGTCTGAACGACAGCTCTGACTCACACCGTTTCTTCGGTGGATTTGAGCACTCCTTTAGCGAGAGAACCGGTATCGATGTAGAAGTAGGCGCCAACACGCTTGATCGTGACAACGGTTACTCCTCCGACGGCTTCTTCGCCAGCGTCAGTGTTTCCCACCTCGCTTCTGAAACCCTATCCTACCGCGCCTACGCTCGCTATGATACGAACGACCTCTTCACATCCGTTCCTCTATCCATCTCTGCCCCAGACGCTAACGGTAGAAGAACTATCGCCAGAGCAAGATTCCAGGCGCGCCGTAACCTCCGTCTCGGCGGTAGCTTCAGCTACCAGTTCAGCGAGAACCTCGGTCTCTTTGGTGGTCTCTCTGTCGTCAACACTACTTACATCGACGACCAAGCTGGTGCGGTTGATAACTCCAGCTCACTCATCTTCAACGTGAACGCGGGAATCAGCTACAAGCTCACCGAGAACCTCTCTGGTGTTCTTAACTATAACCACACGCAATCCATCTCTGACGATCTCCCTCTCTACGAGTATGATCGTAACCGTTTCAGCCTCGGTCTAGAATACGCATTCTAATCGTCTGAAATTTATTCAACAATTTGTTGAACGCAAAGGCTCTACAGCGGTCAAAGCTGTAGAGCTTTTTTTACTTACCATAGATGAACGATAACACTCCCAACCTCAATGATGCCTCAGAGGCGAATCTCCATGCCATCAACTACTGGCAGGTGCTAAGAACCCGCTATGGGGTGATCATCCTTACCGCTCTCATTGTTTTTATTACTGCCTTAGTTATTACTAAGATTCTGCCGAAGAAGTATAAGAGCTACTCTACAATTGAGATCCACTACCCACACTCTGAGCTCGATCCCCTTCAACACATTGGTGGTCAGACTTTACGGGGAATCGAAGCCAGTAGGTATTACTTAGAGACACAAGTAGAGCTTCTTACTTCGGAGCGTACTTTGAAGGAAGTGATCCAACAGCTTGACCTCGTTGCCCAATGGGGCGTGAAGGAAGACGTTGCCGTTCAGATCATCCGTAGCGTTACTCGGATCACCCCCGAGCGTGGCACGGACCTCGTCAAAATCGAGGTCAACCATAAGGAGGCAGAGGAATCCAGCGAGCTAGCGCAAGGAATCGCCTACGCCTACAAGAAGCAACGGGAGGAAGTCGAAGCCGGCAAGATCGATACCGCCCTCGGCTCACTCAACAAGATCCTCCAAACCCAGCAGGAGAAGGTCGAGGAAAAGCGTACCATGCTCCAGCATCTTACACGGGCAGCAAAAGTTACAACTACAACCCTCAATGAGGACGGCTCTACCGGAGGGAATGAAGCCTTAGCGCACCGTAACTCCTTCTTCGAGCTTAACAATCTAAAGAAAACGAAGCAAACACTTGAGAACCAAATCCGTGCTATGCAAGACAAGACGGATGAGCAACTTATCCAGACTGCTATTGGGATTCAGGTCGTATCAAGCCGTGTCCCATCGATGCATCAGCGCTTCATCGAGAGCGAGCGCCAGCTTATCGGCTTCCGCGAAAGTGGCTATGGAGAGAACCACCCCAGAATGGTATCTGCCATTAAGATGCACAACCAGCTGACGACTGACCTCTATGAGGCTGTCGCCGAATTACGTGCCACTCTCGACGAGCAACTCGCGCTCATCGACCGCAACATCGAGGCCATGGCATCTGTAGTGGAGCAGGATCAATCCACCGCTATTAACGAGAAGATGGCGGGGCACGAATACCAAGAAGCGAAGCGTGAATACGACACGGCTAAGGGGATCCTGGAAACCATGCGCATCGAGCAAATCTCGCAGCGCATTAAGATTCAGACTCCTAAGAGCACCATTACCATCCACGAAAACGCCCGCATCCCAGAGTCACACAGCTTCCCTAACGATAAGCTCAACCTCATCATTGGTGCCGTTCTCGGTCTCATTATGGGGCTCGGTCTCGCCTTCATGCTCGAGTTTGTGGACTCCTCTGTGAAGAGCCTGGACGATGTCGAGCGTTATCTCCAGCTGCCCGTCCTGGCGGTTATCCCTAAGGATATTGAACTCCTCCATCAGAACAACGGAAACTCCCCAGATGCGGAGGCATACCGAATTCTCCGAACGAACATCGAGTTTAACCGCCGTCGTAATCCGGACGACAACTGTATCACCGTCGTCTCTGGTGGTGCCGGTGAAGGTAAGTCTACCACCCTCATTAACCTTGCATACGTATGTGCGCAGGGCGGATACAGCACCCTTATTATTGATGCGGACTTACGCCGTCCACGTCTGCACACCTACTTCGACATTCCGAACTCTATTGGACTCTCGAACTACCTGACCTCGAACCTTACGCTCGAGGATGTCATCCTGCAGACCCCTACAGAGAACCTCTACTTCATGCCCTCAGGCGTGGTCAACGCTGACCCAGCGGGTATTCTCAACAGTAGCCGTATGACAGGTCTCATTTCGGATGTAAAAGACCGCTTTGATCTCGTCCTGATTGACTCACCTCCGATTCTCGGGGTTAGTGATGCATCGGTGATTTCCAGTGGATCTGACCAGACCATGATCGTCGTTCAGCACCGTAAGCTCCCACGGAACATCCTGCTTCGTGTGAAGCAGTCCGTAGAAGACGTAGGTGGTAACATCCTCGGTGTCGTCCTGAACAACGTGGATATCAAGAGCGATAGCCAGTATCAGTACTACACCAGCTACTATACTTACTACTCTGCCGACCAAGCGACGGCAAGCGCCCCCCTAGCGAACGCCTACAACGAAGATCGCAGCAAGGTGAACAATCCTCGCGCGGCGTCGAATAAAGCTGGTCGCAGCGCGTCCAAGGATGAATCTATCTATTAATATGTAATAAGAGGAAACAGAACACGTATTATAATATAATGAATGCTATAAAATCTCTCCTACTGCTGTTGACACTCCTGTGTGTGGCTACTGCCGATGTTATCAAGAAAGAATCCCAAGTCATCGTCACGATTAAGGGCGTGCCGGCGCAAGACGCGCAGGAGATCAGCTCTGAATACGGAGTTTACGCCAACGGGACGATCAACCTCCCGTATATTGACCCCGTTTACGCAGCAGGGAAGACCCCCAGCCAGCTCGCCAAGCACATTGAACAGCTCTATACGAGTAAGAAGATCTACACGAACCCCACTGTGAATGTTCGCTACCAACCTGGTGAAGCAGCGGATGTAAAAATGATCACCTTCGTTTCTAACAGTGGCTCTAAAAACGTTCCCTACATGAGAGGATTCACGCTTCAGACCGCGATCGCAGCTGCAGGTGGTGCGCAGACCTTCGACTCTAAGAGACATGCAATTCTCGAGCGTAACGGCAAAACCTACAAGTATGACATGGAGGATGCATCGCACCGTAACCTTAAGATTTATCCTAACGATGTCATCCGCCTGCCGCACGTTAATGAGGGGGGAATCCTTGATAGGCTCTTCAATCGCTAAGCGTATTCCTGTATAACCATTTTTCAACTTTGTCTATGTAAGTGGAAGTCACGAGTAATCGTGGCTTCCATTTTTTATAACTCACATTACTGCGATAACCGTGGCATGCCCATCTTGGGCATGAACGCCAGAAGGTATACTATTACAAGGGGGGAGCGTTCCGACTTTATGATCGACGTCGCCGAAGAAAAGAGGATCAAGGACATGGCATTCATCCAAGACTATAAGGGGTAATCCTTAATTCCGCAGTTGATTTTTGAACCGCAAAGGCGCGAAGACACAAAGAAGATTGAAAAGTTAGGTATTCATTATTTTCACCCTCCTTTCCGCTCACAAAACCCCTCAACTATACAAATTCATATAAAACGTCATGTATGAACTTCGTCCCCCTATTGGGTGAAGCCCAATTCAAGCAAAATTTATTCACCACCCCCTACAAAACTTAGCGTCTTTGCGTCTTTGCGGTTTCCTCACTGCGGAATCAAGGATAATATGATGCACTCATAAATTATCGCCGTAATGTGAGTTATAAGTCCCCCCTTATTTATGAAACTGCTCAACGACCAACTCCAACTCGCGTATTGTACGAATATTCACCCCGCCGAAAGTTGGGCGGAGACCTTTGCCGCCCTGAAGGAACACACGCTTTCCGTCCGTGATACCCTCAGAGCTAACGGTGATCTCGCTCCTACCGCGCCCTATGCTATCGGGTTACGCCTTTCCGCGCTAGCCGCCGCTGAGCTCGAGCCGAACCTCCCTGAGTTCCAGGACTGGCTCCGAGCGGAGAACTGTTATGTCTTTACCATCAACGGGTTCCCCTACGGAGCCTTTCATGGCACCCGGGTAAAGGAGAAGGTCTATAAGCCGGACTGGACAACAGACTCACGCCTCGACTACACACGCACCATGGCGCGGATTATCTCGGCGCTGAACCCCGCACAGAGTAACCTCTCTATTTCCACGCTCCCAGGCTCCTTTAAGGCCTTTCATGCCTATGAGCCCGCCCTCTTTTACCAGCTTATAGAGATCGCCGACTACCTAGAGGAGCTCTCGGTCAGCGCGGACCAGCACATCCACCTAGGGCTAGAGCCAGAGCCGCTCGGTCACTTTGAGAATCTATCAGAAACCATCGCCTTCTTCCAGCGGCTGTGGGACTACGCTCCGGCGGAAAAAGTACCCCTCCTTCAGCGGCGCATCGGCGTTAACTATGATACCTGTCACTTTGCGCTGGAATATGAGGACTGCCACAGTGCGCTGGACGCCCTCATTGATGCTGGCATCTTTATCTCTAAGGTTCACCTATCTAATGCCCTTACCTTTGACCCGCAGGACAGCCGGGCGCTCGTCTATCTCCGTGACTTCGATGAACCCACTTACCTCCACCAAGTCCTCTGCCGTCATCCCGATGGAACCATCGTGCGGTTCACAGATATTCCGGAGTTTTTCGCGCACCTAGAGCAGGCGGAGACGAACCCGTATGTAGAGGCGCGCTGTCACTTCCATATCCCGCTGTATACCCAAGCCTCTGGAGTCTTTGGCAGCACGATCGAGCACGCACAGGAGGCGCTCACCTACCTGCAGAAGGTGCCGGATTACTGCAGTCACTTAGAGATCGAGACCTACACCTGGGGCGTGCTCCCCACCGACCTGCAGCGACCGCTGGCAACGATGATCAGCCAGGAGTATGCATGGGCGCTAACACACGTAGGGCCTGCCACGTAGCATCCACCGCATGCACCCGCACTATGCAGGCGGGTAAACACATCACCGATGGTAGGCACGCCAACGTCCCCGCATCCCGGTGCGGCGGACGCTCCTCCCCGATCATATCCCCCACAAACTGCTTACGCGATAACGGAACGAGGACGGGACAGCCATGGTCTGCCAACTCTCCCACGCGTGATACGATCTCCACACCCTCCGCGCTCGTCTTAGCAAAGTCTAATCCAGGATCTAGCACCAGGCGCTCCGCCGGCACCCCCGCGTCCTGTGCCTGCTGCACCTTCTCGGTGAAGAAGCGTTGCAGCTCCGCCATCATATCATGCCAGCTTACATGCGTGTGGTCCTGCTTTGGTAATCCTACCGAATGCATGATTAAGAGACTGGCATCAGAGTTCGCGACCAAAGGCAGGGTCTCTGGATACGCCAGCGCGCTCATATCGTTGATCAGCCTCACGCCATACGCCTTTGCAGGTGACAGCACGGCGCGAATAACAGCAGGGCGCCACGTGTTTACTGATAAGATGGGGGGGAATACCTGAATCGCGTCCCGAGGCTGCGCCTCTGCAATCATGGTGTCCCACTGCGCTAGGACCATCTCCAGCCTCCTAATCTCCTCCGCCTCAGAGATCGCCTCCCGGTTCGTCCGGGCGCTCTCCGCGCCGAGGTCGATGACATCGGCACCTGCGGCGATCTGGTCCCGGCACTGCTGTATAATGACAGCCGCATCCAGGGAGCCATCACCAGAGAACGAGTCATCATTAATATTCACGATCCCCATAATCATGGGGCGGCGAGCAGGGGTAAAGAAGTCGATCATGAGAGAGAGTCTAGGATAAAGTCAGAGATATCACGGGCGGCGTTAGGCTTAGCGATCACCCGCATATTCTCCTTCTGCAGACGCCAGAGCGCGCCATCATGCACCAGTAGGTCACGCAGAGCTTGGCGCATCTCGGCGGGGGTTTTTACAAAGGAACCACAGCCGCTGGCCTGAAGTAAAGCTAAGTTCCCCTCTTCCTGCCCCGGCACGAGGTGATGCACCAGCATCGGGCAGTTACTGGTAATAGCCTCATGCACCGTAGCGCCGCCTGCCTTCCCCACCACGAGGTGATGCGATGCTAATAACTCATGCACGCGCCGCGTCCAGCCACGGAGGCGCACCCGCCCAGGGTAAGCGCGCTTATACTCCTGAGCCCTGGCATAGAGCTGGCGGACATTGCGCCCCAGCACCAGGGTCACATGCACGCGGGGATCAGACTCTAGCAGGGCGCGCAATGACTCCTGCATATGGCTCCCACTAGGAGGGGGAAAGAGCAGCACCCGAAACACATCCAGCCTGCCCCCCGCACTCAGCGGAGGGTTCTGCGTAAAGCGAGACTCCACCGGAAACCCAAACTCATGCACCACCTTAGGAGACAGCCCAAACCGCACCAGGCGCTCCCGTGTAAAGTGATCTGTGACAAACCAATGATCACAGGGAGCCTTAAACCAAGCCGCATTAATCTCGATGGAGTCCGTCACTACCGTAAACACGGGCACCTTGCGCCCTTGCCGCTTCACATGCCGCTCTAGGAAATACGGGTAAATAAAATACGTCGATAGCAGCGCCTCTACCTCCCGCTCCTCTATCAACCGCCCTAAGGTGGACCGCACCTTACGCATCACCGGTAAGCGCTCCTTAGTAAAGTCCTGCCGATCACAGGCCTCATAGACTTTCCCCCAAATGGAAGGGCTATACATCGTCAGGCGGCGGTATGCGTTCGAAATCCGCTCAGACGTCCGAGGCGCAGCAATGCGGCAAGGATCCACCACCTGGGCTACCGAGTCCTCCCCAAAGGCATCCTTTAGTCCCCGTGCGGCGCTATTATGCCCCTCACCAAACCCAGCCGTTGCGATTAATACTTGTGTCGTTGCTTCCCTGTCCACGTTATCGCCCTTACCTTACTCCGCACGCATATTCCGTCAACCTCAGATCACCTCACTCCTGCACCAGAGGCGCGATCAAGCGCAAGGCGACCTTCTTACTCAGCAGACCGTATTGAGTCGGCGTGGCGTGCTCCTGCAGACCGCAGATGACTTGCTGTGGTCTCCCCGGCATGGGGTAGAGAGCCAGGGTCTTAGTATCCAGCCCATCCAGCTCCCCCTCCAGCGTAAACTTCTGCGACAAGGTCAGCACGGAGGCGACCGGACTCCCCTCTCCTATCAGCCGCTGCGCCTCATGCGTTGGCAGCCAGCGGTCAACGCGCAAGGACTCCAGCAGGCTTAAGAGCGCATTCGCCGAGACCGCATCAATGTCCTCATCGACAGGCACCCCTCCTACCTGCCCCTTCCAGAGCTCTAGGTTAAAGTTATAACTATAGTTCTCCAGCGGACGCCCTCGTACCTGGCGCTGTAAGCCACGCAGCGTGATCGACGAGAGCTGCCAGAGCTGATTATCCTTCCACGTGCTAGGCTGCGTCTGCACCTTACGGGCATGAGCGGAGCTTAAGATCGCAGAGAAGTCCTCCCCACGGCGCTGAATGAGAGTATGCTGAGCGGTCGAGAAGAGGTCGTAATGGATCTCAGGCGCATCCCGCAGCGTGATCGTGATCGACTTATCTGGCTCCTGCCCCGCAGGCAGGGTCTCTAGGGTAAACCCCTCCACGGCATCCACCGTGAGGGCAGAGAGCAAATCTGCCACCCCCGTCTCCGTAGCCGGGAGCCACTCCGTCAGTGTTTGGTACATCCATCTAGGGGCACCCGTGCTCGTCGGCAAGATCGCCAGCGTAACGGGTGCAGACTGCTCGCGCGACTGCAGGAGCAGTGAGTGAATATCACCTGAGGTAAAGTCCGCCAAGATCTTAGAGCGGAGCACATCCACCTGCGGCACGACCAGGTCCAGCGCCCCATCCGCAAACTCATAAGTAAAGGGACTGCCCTCCAGATACGCCGCATTCTTATATAAGCTCAGCTTCTGTGGGGGCAGTGCACTGGATGCCGACTGCAAGGTCAGCGTCGCCGATGGCTTCACCCCAGGACGGGGCACCACCTTCAGCGCAGAGGCCTCCAGAGCATAGAGCGCATCGACCAGCGTCTGAACCGCATCCGCATCAGTACGGAGCGACAGCGGAGCCGTCAGCCTCCAGTCCTCATCCGCCTGCGGGCGCGCCATTGTTACGGTTTGCCCCCCATGCTGGTAGCTTATCCCTGTCAGTAGATCTGGGTGAAAGAAGAACGGACGGTGATCTAGCAGAGACTCCGGGCTTAAGCCTGGATAAGCCGCCTTCAGCTCGCTCGTGCAGGCATACGTCCGCCCATCCCTATACCGTAGCGCGAACGACGGCGCCAACGGAGGCTCTAGCCCCGTATAACGTGGCAGCACCCCGCACAGCTCCGTCTCATACACCACCCCAGAATCCGTGCGCAATACTAGGTGGATCAGACCGCCCTCCACATCACTGGAGGGATCTAGGGAGATCTCCTGCTGCACCGTAGCGGTCTCTAACATAAAGAGGAGCTGATCGAGCTTAGCATAATCCGCCCTCACCAGCTGCCCATCCAGCTCTGTAGTCCACTCCGCCAGTCCGCGCTCATACACCTGACTCTCCCCCCCCCGCGTAATCGTAATCCGCGACACCTCCTTCTTATAAAAAGGGAACAACGCCGCCCCCTGAGGTAAAACAGGCGCCCCGATCAACGCCGCGACCTTACCCTGCCCCGATTGGTAAAGGTAGAGCCCAAGAGCGACTGCGGCACAGAGAGCCGCGCAGAGAATAGCAAGGAAAGACTTCATATCAGCGGATACCTGTCATAACGTATCCGCCTTCCCCTCTGCAAGCAGAACATGATGATACCCACATTCCACAGTCCAAAAAACACGAGAAAACTCCCGTGGATACTTGACCGCATGGTAGGAGCTGACTAGGTTGCACGCATTCCAACATAGAGGAAACCAGTCTTATGAATATTCATGAATATCAAGCAGCGGAACTGTTCACACAGTTCGGTGTGCCTTGCCCAGCGGGTAAGGTAGCAAGCACGCGTGCCGAGGCCGAGGCCGCGGCAGAAGCACTCGGAGGCGGCAAGCTCGTCGTTAAGGCGCAAGTTCACGCCGGTGGTCGTGGTAAGGGCACCTTTAAGAACGGCTTCCAGGGCGGAGTCCACCTCGGTAATAACCCGACCGAAATCGGGGAGTTCGCTGAGCAAATGATCGGTCAAACCCTCGTCACAAAGCAAACCGGCGATGCTGGTAAGCTCGTGAGCAAGGTCATGATCGGGGAAGCCGTCTCCATCGAGAAGGAGTACTACCTCGCCGTCCTTATGGATCGTGAGTCCTCCTCCCCCGTCATCGTCGCCTCTACAGAAGGTGGCATGGACATCGAGGAAGTTGCAGAGAGCACGCCAGAGGCGATCGTCCGTGAGATCGTTCACCCTACCCTCGGGCTCCAAGCCTACAACATCCGTAAGCTCATCAAGGGGCTTAAGTTTGACAAGGATCAGGGCAAGCAGTTCTCTAAGCTTATCCAGTCCCTCTACAAGCTCTTCGTCTCCTGTGACTGCTCCATGGTCGAGATCAACCCAATGGTTGTGACCACCGACGGACAGCTCATGTGCCTCGATGCTAAGTTCGGGTTCGACGACAATGCGCTCTACCGTCACCCCAACATCATGGAATACCGCGACCTCTCAGAGGAAGACCCACGTGAAGTAGAGGCATCTAAGTATGACCTCAACTACATCGGGCTGGACGGCTCCATCGCCTGCCTCGTTAACGGTGCCGGCCTCGCCATGGCGACCATGGACATCATTAAGTTCTCCGGTGGTGAGCCAGCAAACTTCCTGGACGTAGGAGGTGGCGCGACAGAAGAGCAAGTCACCGCCGCCTTTAACATCATCATGGGCGACCCGAACGTCAAAGGCATCCTCGTGAACATCTTCGGCGGAATCATGGACTGCGAAGTCATCGCCAAGGGCATCGTAGCGGCCTGTAAGCAAACCGGTCTTGAGCTTCCTCTCGTCGTCCGTCTAGAAGGAAACAACGTCGTCGCTGGTAAGCAAGTCCTCGCAGACTCCGGCCTCCCGATCATCTCCGCAGACACCCTCTCCGAAGCCGCGATCAAGGCAGTCGCAGCAGTAAACGGTTAATGAAACCATCAGTTAGCAGTTCACAGTAAGCAGCTAGACAATTATGGCACAGTCTTTTGAAGATCTCGAAATCTGGAAAAGATCGTGTCGGCTCGCTGTAGATCTGTGTAAAGCGCTAGCAGATAGTAGGAACTTAGGGCTAAAGGATCAGATTCAGCGCGCCGCTGTATCAGTTCCATCTAATATAGCAGAAGGGAAAGAGCGTGATTCGCAAAAAGAGTTTGTCCGATTCCTCCGAATCGCCAAAGCCTCAAACGCCGAGCTCCGCACCCAACTCTACATTGGCAAGGAACTCGCACTCCTCCCCCCAGCCCAAGCCTCCCACTTCATAACCGAAACCAAACAACTCTCAAAAATGATCCAAGCAATGATCAATACGATCAACGCTACGATCAAACAATAAACCCCAAAAGCTGATAACTAAAAACTGTCAGCTGATAAATCCAAGAAACAATGGCTATTTTAGTAGATGAAAACACGAAGGTTCTCGTTCAGGGAATCACGGGTGGGTTCGGCGGCAAGCACGCTGGTCTCTCCCTCGATTACGGCACCCAGCTCGTCGCTGGTGTCACGCCAGGTAAGGGCGGACAATCCTTTGACCACGCGGTAAGCAACGTCCCCATCTTTGACACCGTGGCAGAAGCCGCCTCAGAGACCGGCGCTGATGCCTCCGCTATCTTCGTTCCTCCTCCATTCGCAGCCGATGCGATCCTAGAGGCGATCGACGCAAAGATCCCGCTCATCTGTGCCATCACAGAGGGCATCCCCGTCATGGACATGATGAAGGTCAAGGCCGCGCTCGCAGACAGTGACTCCCGCCTCATCGGGCCTAACTGCCCAGGCATCGTCAC
The DNA here is from genome assembly GCA_964455925.1 of uncultured Verrucomicrobiales bacterium. Classification (GTDB taxonomy): domain Bacteria; phylum Verrucomicrobiota; class Verrucomicrobiia; order Verrucomicrobiales; family Akkermansiaceae; genus WTJZ01. Next base: position 14,855 of record CAYWAG010000001.1, read on the forward strand.
CCCTGGCACTGGCAAGGACTCCCACGGTGGGTGCCGCATCGGCATCGCCCCAGGCTACATCCACAAGCGTGGTAACGTCGGGGTTGTCTCCCGCTCCGGCACCCTCACATACGAGGCCGTCTTCCAGCTCACCGAGCTAGGCTACGGCCAGTCCACCTGTGTGGGCATCGGTGGAGACCCCATCAACGGCACCTCCCACCTCGACGTCCTAGAGATGTTTAACGAGGACCCAGAGACAGAGGCCATCATCATGATCGGGGAGATCGGTGGTAACGCCGAGGCAGAAGCCGCCCGCTGGGCTAAGGAGAACTGTAAGAAGCCAATCGCCGGCTTCATCGCAGGTGCCACCGCGCCTCCAGGACGCAGCATGGGCCACGCCGGTGCCATCGTTGGTGGTGCCGAGGACACCGCCGAGGCAAAGAAAGCGATCCTCCGCGAATGCGGGATCGCAGTAGCCGACAACCCATCTGAGATGGGCAAGACCCTCCTAGAGATCTGGGGCAAATAAGCTGCCCTCCCCCCTCAACATAAACAAATCGGAGTCCCCAACAGGAGGCTCCGATTTTTTTTAACCAACACCCCACATGCCGACCGCCCCCCTTATACAGCTTGCCGAGCAGATCGCCACCGCAGCACATGCAGACCAATACCGCCGCGATGGCATCACACCCTACATTACCCACCCAAGAGCAGTAGCCAAACGTATAAAAAGTGACACAGAAGCCCAAGTAGTAGCATGGCTTCATGATACCATCGAAGATACGCATCACACCGCAGATTCACTACAAGCCGCTGGCATCCCCGCTCGTTTGATCGCAGACGTCCAGCTCCTCACCAAGGACGCAGATACAGACTACGAGCAATACCTCAGCCGCATCGCAACCTCCGCCAGAGCAACTAAGGTTAAGATCGCGGACATGCTCGCAAACCTCGCAGATCAACCGACAGAAGATCAAGTGCGTAAATACGCCTCTGGCCTCCTAACCCTGACGCAGACGAACTTACCAGAGGGAACCTCCTGCCCGCCACAGCTCAACCTTACAGTCATCAGAGCCGCAGATATCCATAACTCCGCCAACTTCTATCGTAATTTAGACCTAGAGTTCGAGCTACACAGCCATGGCAATGGACCGCAACACTATGCCACATTAGAAGGGGACACCGTGTTTGAGATCTACCCCGCGACAGAGAAGTTCCCCGTATCTCAGAGCACGAGGATAGGCTTCGCCGTCACCTCATGTGATGCAGTCGTGCAGCGCATACAAACACAAGGACACCGCATCATCTCCCGCCCAAAGGACTCCCCATGGGGCGTCCGTGCAGTAGTGGTCGATCCAGACGGCCATCGGGTAGAGATCACCTCTAAGCGAACTGACTGAGGAAGCGGGTGTCGTTCTCAATGAGGAGGCGAATATCACGGATGCCGTATTTGATCATCGCAAGACGGTCGATCCCCATGCCGAAGGCGAAGCCAGTCACCTTGTCGGGGTTGAGGAGGTCATCCTTACGCTCCGCGTTGATCGCCTGGAAGACCGCAGGGTCAACCATTCCACATCCCGCTACCTCGACCCACTTCGGCTCCTGCCCCTTAGCACGGAGCATGATGTCGATCTCGAAGCTTGGCTCCGTGAACGGGAAGAAGTGTGGACGGAAGCGCACCTCTGTGTCTGGCCCGAACAAGCATTGGTAGAAATACTCTAAGGTTCCCTTAAGATCACCCAGATTCACATCCTCGGCGACATACAGGCCCTCTAGCTGGTTAAAGACAGAGAGGTGCGTGGCATCGATCTCATCACGACGGTATGCAGACCCAGGAGCAATGATACGGATGGGAGGTGCCGCCTTCTCCATGGTGCGCACCTGCACGCTGGAGGTGTGCGTACGCAGCAGCTTACCGCTATTAAAGTAGAAGGTATCCTTCTCGTTACGCGCTGGGTGGTCCTGCGGCGTGTTCAGCGCGTCAAAGCAATGGAACTCGGTCTCAATCTCTGGTCCCTCAGCGAGCGCAAACCCTAGACGACGCAAAATCTGAATCGCCTCATCCTTAACGATGGTCAGAGGATGCAGCGTCGCCTCTGGTGTAGGGTACGACGGGAGGGTCAAATCCACATGCGCGACCGAGGCAGCATCAGCGGCCGCCTGCAGGTGGTCCATCTTACTCTCCAGAGCGGTATTGATGGCACTGCGCGTCTCGTTCAGGAGCTGGCCATACGCCTTCTTCTCCTCGTTCGGGATAGACTTCATCAGCGCCTGGGCCGCCGTCAGACGGCCCTTTTTACCTAAGAACGCCACCTTCTGCTCCTCTAAGGTCGCAAGGGTATCGGCCGCCTCGATCGCCGCCAGGGCATCAGCTTGTATCTCTTTTACATCCGCAGACATGAGGCATGATTTAGAGACCATCCCCACGCATTGCAAGCATCAGGACGGAGTTTTTTCTCTCACATCATGGGGCATGTATATAAAAGCGGTATTGTGGATATAGAAGTGGTATTAGAAGGTGAAGCTCTCCATGACGGAGCCGTCGCGGTTAATGAGGCGGAAGATGATGGTGGGGGTGTCCTCCTGCGGTGTGAACTCGAGTTCCGCGTACGCCCAAGTGCCAAAGCCTTGGTATTTAAAGAGTTGCTGGGAGGGGTCTGCCGCTTTCCCTCCCCCAGGAACACCACCCATGGTTCCAACTCCTAGTTCAGTGATTTTCGCACTACACGATAAAAATTGAGGGTTCTAGGACTCCGGTGACCCATAGCGTGAATTTATCGAGAAGATCCTTATATTTACAAGGGTTCTTGAGCATCGTGCTGAGTTCATCCAGCCCTAATCTGAAGGCACTCCTTACCATTAAACTCCCGGTCCATGGTGATGCTATGAATGTCTTCAACTGGGAGCACCTTTAGCACGACTTTCATCAGCGCAATCCTTTGTTTTACATTGGAATTCGCTCAGTCGAACCGCATAAATAAAAAAGCACACGTATGCAGAATGAGGCGGGTGCTGATGGTTCTGTGGAAAGGATGGGTATAGGCTGGGGTTACTCTACTTTCAGGCGGTAGATTTTACTGCGTGGGGTCTGCCCCCTACGAAGTAACGGTGCGTCTGCTCCTGGAAGTGTAGGAAAATCACTCTGCGCGATAAAGGAAGGCATCGGAGGTGAGTAGCGAGGTCAGCAGAGCCTTCATGCTACCTCCACTTGTGCGATATGCTTCATGTGCAGCCTGGAGAACGGGACGATCATGGATAGTTTCATTACGCCCCATCCAGTATCGGAACGCGTGGCGGACGAAGACCTGCTCGACGTGTTCGCTATTGGCGAGCTTGGTGATCATGTCGAGGGCGTCCGTGACTGGTCCATCGAGCGTAGGATCACCAGAGTCGATAATCTCTCCGGAGGTATCTACGGGGAGACCAAACTCCTCCTTGCGGTAGAGTCCCGCGTGATTGAACATCTCGAACGGCAAGCCAAGCGGATCCATCTTCTCGTGGCAGCTCCAGCAGTAAGTCTCACGCGTCACGCGCATTCTGGAGCGCAGCGTCGTCCCTGGTTCATCTGGCAACTGCGCATCAACAGTGATCGGGACATCCGGAATACCACCGCCAAGTAGCTTCTCTCGAATCCAGATCCCTCGATGAATCGCATGGTTATCCATGGCATCGGAATGCGAGACCAGCCAAGCTGGCGTCGTGAGGATACCGAGACGTTGCTCCTTGGGCATAGTCGTCAGCAGGCGCTCTGGCGTATCTGAGTCCTTACCAAACGAGAGATACCCCACCCGCGCTTGCACTTGTTGACCAGGCATTGCGGGCAGTTGTACCCGCCTATTCCTTTTCGCTGTGAGCGCAGGCACTCGCTTCGTCCAGTTGCGAAAGCCATGCTTCTCAGCCGCGAATCTCTTGTAAGCTGCGATACGCTCCTCCATGGGGAGGTTCTTGTCGTTGAAGATCGTCTTGTCAGAAGGCTTCTTTGTTTTCTCTCCATTTACTGCACCCGTTTGGGGCTTAGCTTTCGCCAGGGTTTTAACTGCCGGTTTCCTGATTACCTTCTTGTTGGTCTTTTTAGGAGTCTTCCTCTGTAGCTCAGACTCACTCAGAAGCTGGCCATAGAGGAGATGCTCATCTTTGCTAAGGACGGTTTCATGGGTGGTTAGTAGACGCTTGAGCACATCACGATCATCCGCTAGGATATGCTCAACGAGTCGATCCATACTCCTGTTCGCATCGAGCATTATACCATTAATAGGCTTATCCACTCCAGCGCTTCGCAGAGCCTTTTCATCTTTACAGACCTTTGCACCGAGATCATAGTCAAAGTAGTCGCGGAAGAACTGTAGAATCCGAGGCTTCCGGATCGAATCATCATTCAGGATTCTCGTGACCTCTCGTCGTACATCATCTCGGGTGCGCATGCGATGCTCCACGATAGCAGAGCGCAACGTATCATCAGGCTTGATGTAGGCAAAGGCATGGTTCACCGCCAACCCTAGCTCCCAGTCTCTGAGCATTGTGCGACCGTAGTCATCTGGCTCGCCTGCCTCCGCCAGCTCAGGGCGAAAGAGCGCATCTCGATCGAGGAACAGAGAGGTCAGCCCCAGGATCAGCCCGTCCTCACCAGGAACATTCGCTAACGTATCTCGCACGAGCACGAGGTAGTCCTCGACCTCCTGCTCAAGGGGCGGACGGAAGGTCAGCATCTCAAACAGATGCTCGATAACCCGTCGGATCTCGTCATCGCTAAAGATCTCTGAATGATCCCGCAGTACCTCATGAAGAGGAGATTCTGGACGGATAAACTCCGTGTTAAACGTCAGCGCAGAGGGTAGGCCCCGGATGTCTCCTGGAGGCTTCTCCGCGAAGTATTCACCAATATCATCCGTGATCTGCTCGGGCATAGACACAAGACTCATCGGGCCATGAGCCATGTAACGGAGGAGGTCATTTGCCTTGTTGAGGATCTGCATACTCTCGGCGTCATTAATCGACGAGAAGTGCGCATAGTTATCAAACCCATGCTTGCGGGCTGAGGATAGCACTGCCGGCACAGCCTTCACTGCCGTGGCATATGCGACCGTCCCACCGGCCCAAGTGGTGATGCGATCCACGCCGAAGTAGAGCTTGAGCTCCCCTCCATGGTTCAGTGCAACGGCGTCCCCATGTGTGCGGAGTCCTGGCTTGTTGGGATCGTACTCTGGCTCAGTATTGATCAGCTCATTGAGCCTCGTGATGTATTCTTCAGGCGTCATTCTCCAGAGTCGCTTCGGTGAGGATGGCGGGAGCAGAGTCAGCTCCTGCGGGAGTTTCTCGGAGAATAGGAGATCGTGGGAGAGGAAGTTCCCCCGACGCGGCTCCTTGTGCGCATGGAACCCACCCTTATCAGCGGTCACAGACTCGAGCTGCTGGAGGATCCCGTCAGTAAACTTGAGGGCCTCGAGAATCTCGGGCTGTTCCTCATCCTTAGGCGGCATTTCCTGGATCGCAACCTGTGCCCAGATCGACTTCCACGTATCGATATTCGTCTCATCGACGCTTGTCAGATCATCCATGGAGAATCCACCCTTCTTGACCCCATCGCCATGACAGTCATAGCAATAATATTCTAGAAAGTCCTCGCTGACCTCGGGAAACTCAGAGACATCTGGATGCCCAGGTGTATAGCTCTCCTCCGCCAATGCGATGCATGGCACCGCGAGCAACATTGCACGGAACGGGCGGGTAAAGTGTTGATAAGTCTTCTTCATAGCAGGTCTTAGCCAAGGACTTCAGAGAGAGGGCCAGTAGACGAATCGTAGCGATTTGCCATCGTCTCAGACATGTTAAACCGCTCTGCATTCACCCCAGTAGTTTTGAGAATCGAATTGTAGAGCGCATTGATCGGGCGCTTGCCATCGAGCTGGGTAAACTGCCCAGTCTTGAAGGCTCCACCACAGTTCCCGAGCAACATCACAGGCCAGTTCGCCCCATTTGTATGTTGCTTATCTGCATTGTTACTCGTGTAGACGATCAGGGTATTATCCATCATCGTACCGCTTCCCTCCGGGACGCTCTCGAGTTCCTCCATGATTTTCACCAGCATGCTCGTGTTATAGGTGCGAATCTTGTCCCAGATCGGATTGCCCGCCTGCTTCATATGCCCTAGGTTATGCCCTTGCTTCTCGACTCCCAGCCCCTTCCACGAGCCAAAGATTTCGCCTCGTCCCGAACCAACAGTAAGCACGCTCGTTGTGCCCGATTTGAGCGCCGAGATCCCGAGGTCGAGAAGCGCATCGTGCCAATTCGTCTCAAACTCTGGCGCACTATACCGAGCATCCACCTTAGGCGCAAACTGCGCCAAGTGATCCGAGACTTCCGCCAGCTTCTCGCGGAACCCATTACTCTCGCGGAGCCCATTGAGAAACTCCCCATAACGCTCACGCTCAGAGGCTGATAGCCCTGCCTCCTTCGCCTGCGCTAGTCGCTCCACCTCTGTCATCATCCCCGACTGCGCCTCATGCTGACGACGCAGCTCCCCCTCCGCTATCCCTCCGTAGAGTAGCTGGTGCAGATGGTTCGGATCAGAGTGCATAAAGATCGGCTGCCCTGCCCCACGAGCAGAGAGAGTCGCCACTGTGGGCTTAGACCGCATATTCTCGAGCGAATCCATCCCGATGCATAAGTGCGGCAGCAGAGTCTCCGGCAGCCTCTGTGACAACTCGTAATCCACCGTCGAAGCACTCGGAGGCACCCCATCACTCCCACGATACCCTCCCAGCGCCCCAAAGAACGCACTGTGCGATGGACTCGTATGCCGCCCATGCAGCCCACTAATGATATGGAGCTTATCGCGGAACGGCTGGAGTGCCTTGATAGGATCTGGCAATACGGCCTTTTCCAGCGAGCCACTACGCGTCATATTTGTCGGAATACACGTCTTCGGATCAAACCCTTGATTCTGAAGAAAGAAGATCACACGCTTAGGCCCGCCCACCGATCCAAGCCCAAACTTAGAAGCCACCGAGACAGCCCCACTAGCACTGGCCAACTGTGGCAGAAAAGTTCCTCCAAACGCCGCAGCACCTAGCCCAGCTCCCAGCTTCTTGAGGAGATCTCGTCGAGAAAGTGTTTTATCCATACATATCTATATACACTTAAACCTTCGATTCTTTCATACACAGAAAAAAAAACAGAGAAAATTCTCAGACAGGTAAAAAAGTAAAAATAAATCTTACACAAGAATTAAAACCAAATTAAATGAATACTTCTAAGAGCACCCCGGGCAGTAGCTACAGAGGCGCCCTCGTGGCGTAGAACCTTACGAATCTCTGTAATATATCGGATAGGGTTAGACTCACTCCCCCCTTGAAAACCGATTACCGATAGCAACATAGTAAATTACTTCAAAGAACCGTGTGCGGAAATACCTAAGGAGTTTACCCTAGAAAAAACCGCATGCACGGATCGAGTAAAGGAGGCTCGAAAGAGCCTCCTACTTTACCTGTCCCGATAATGGGTAATAAAGGTATTAATTACGTTTTCTACGTGATAAGAGAGCTAAACCACCAAGTCCAAGGAGAGCTGCAGATGTTGGCTCTGGCACAGTAGATTCAGTAGCATAAAAGTGGAATGCTTCTGTAGCTGCAGTACCAGAAACAGAGAATGTGACACTGTTGACACCTAAGATTTCTGCATATCCCCAATCAGAAGAAGCATCATCAAGTCCTTGACCACTAGTGTTTATCAGGAGCGTGCTCCCGGTGATAGTAGCAGGGTCACTGTCACCATTGAATAAGAAATCCGTAACACCGCCATTCTGCCCCGTAGCATGAGTTTCAAGGTCAATAGTACCAGCTGTGTATGTCCATGTGCCAGTGTTTGCTGTGAAGGTGCTGCCTCCGTCGTCAAAAATAACATTTGCTGCTCCAGCCACAGAACCACCTACACGAAAATCAACGAGCTGATTAAAGGTAAAGGTGACAGTATTAGCGGCGCCGCTGAGTGTGAAAGATGAGGAGTCAGTTCCGTTTGTAGCGTATCCTGTCCCTGTTTGAGATGTAGTCACTGTAATACCATTGGCTGCGTCGAATGTGTAAGCTGATCCAAGAGTAATTTCGGATTGATCGAGTAGTGTATATGCTTGCGCAAATCCTAAGAGGACTGTTGCTACACCTAGTGTTTTAATAGTAGTTTTCATTTTTATTAAGGAAGGTTTTTTGGTCCTTCACTGGTGTCTACGAGTCTCCCTTAGATGGTCTTTATAAAAAAATAACAGGATATAAATTTTTCTGTGAAAGTAATTTTTGGTGTCAGCAGGATTCGTTTTTATGCCTCTGCATTTTTCCCTAGTGTAGTCACCCTGAATTTTTAAGTCTGGCCCAGAGATTTCCCGTCCCTCTGAAGCTTCTGTACCAGCCAAGTTTGACAAATCTACCGTTTCACGATACCGGCCACCTAAAATATAGCAGGTGTCACCAGGTCCCATCTGGTTAACAGCATGTTGTATAGTCGCAAAGGCAGTTACTACACTATATCCATCATTACTATCATTGCCATTCGTCTTCACATAGAAGACCTCAGGATTGAGCTCTTCTTCTTTCACTGTGAAGGATAAGTTTAAATTCGCGACTCCCCAGTTTGCTGGAGTGCTCGTATTTCCATTTTTGTGGTCAGAAGTCACATAAAGAGTCGTCTCAGGGGTATCAAGGGATTGCTCCCCATTGTTGTTCCAGACCTTAGCGATCAAGCCTTGTCCCTCTCCAACAACATAACCGTGACCGTGCGAAGAAGTGCCTTCTTGATACCGGAAGCCAGTAAATCCATCAAACTCTAATTCGCCGACGGAGGAATTTAGCCCGGTAAGAGAAAAAATGAGTGTAGCCCCTTCCGGCATAGCACTCGTAGTAGTAAAAAATTGGTTTAGCGAAAGACTTGCCTCCTCAGTACCAATAGTAGCAGAGGCGGAGTTTGTTGTCGTCACATCAATAAGCCCGTGATCGGCTACCGAACCAGTCACAGCTGCGACTTGAATAGTAAAACTCACGGTATCCAGCACCTGATCACCATCCAGGTCAACATCGTAGTTCACTCGGTAGCTGTAGTCTCCAACATGTGATAACTCATCACGAATAACCTCTAGATTTTCGACTTGGCCATTTACATTCAGAGTATTCTCTAGGCCGTCAGCAAAGTTTAAATCCAGAAAGTCGATCTGGGTTAAGACTGTGTTACCTGTAGCCAAGCTGGACGTCATGAGAGAAGCTCCGCCTAAGGTGGACAGGAGAAAAGAAAGCCTCCGTTTAGCCGATGATCCGGTTAAACGCGATACTGCTGGGATTGAAGAGAGATTGTAGTTTTTCATGATAAAGTCACCACTGATTTGTGGTTTCTGCTTATTCGTGTCTACGAGTACCAGTAGTAGATTCTTTACTAGAAAATTTACAGTGAGAGTTTATACTGGTTACTAGTGATGGAAATAGGATCCAGCGGTGCTCCAGCCCATAGGTTCCCTCTCGGGCTAGCCCTCGCTTCCAGGGCTGGCTGAAGCGGCTTTGGGAGATGAGTGAGACCTTCGTAAGCCGAATAATAATCGCTTTCTGCCGCCCCCTGAATAGTTAGGTGCTTCTCGAATTTGCGTGGAGAGGCGATTTGTTGCCTGCAGGTTTCCACAGATTATCGTTAGTGGGAAGTTGGAGTGCCGGCGAGGAGTGAAGTGGCTCTCAAAAAACGGAGCCACTCAAACCCGCAAAACTCACGATTCATATTGAGGGAGTGTATCCCCTTGGCCTGAAGGACCTTTAACGATGGGACCAAGGCATGGAATCGTGAATTTTTGGCGGTGTGTACTAGTTGCAGAAGGTTGGAGACCTTCTCTACGGCTCGTCGCGCCTCCGTTATCAGGGATGCCTAGAAGCGAGGCTGAAGATAAGGAGGAGCCCTATGTGTTATCACGGGGATACTCAAGTCCCTATTGGTGTGCATGCCCAGGATGAGCATGACACAATTATTGCCGCAATGTGTCATTAGAAGGTGAAGCTCTCCATGACGGAGCCGTCGCAGTTAATGAGGCGGAAGATGATGGTGGGGGTGTCCTCCTGCGGTGTGAACTCGAGTTCCGCGTACGCCCAAGTGCCAAAGCCTTGGTATTTAAAGAGTTGCTGGGAGGGGTCTGCCGCTTTCCCTCCCCCAGGAACACCACCCATGGTTCCAACTCCTAGTTCAGTGATTTTATATCCATTAGGGCGGTCGACCTGAAAGCCATGGGTGCCGTGGCGGTCGCCAGAGAAGAGGAGCACCTTTTTGCCGCTCTCCTGGAGTGCGTCGATCCAGGTAAAGACCTCTTCCCGTCCCTCATGATCCCAGGTGCCCCAGCTATCCTTGCCTGCGGAGATTTGGTCTGTCCACATTGTGCCTCCACTAATCAGGACGTAAGGAGCGGTGGTCTCCGTCAGCACCTTTTGGAGCCACGCCGATTGCTCTGCCCCGAGGAAGGAGTGCTTCTCGCCACGGGCCTCGTTGACACGACAGGAGCGGGTATCGAGCATGACGAGTTGGACATCTCCGATGCGGGTTTGGAAGTAGATGCCATTACGCTCTACCGTGCGTTCTGGGTTGTTCCACTGGCGCTTCCAGTTTGCACGCATTGCGTCCACGGGGATGCGGTGTTGCGCAGAGCGGTGGTATAATCCATGTGAGTCGTCGCCATAGTAGTCGTGATCATCCCAGGAGGTGTATGTAGGGACCTGTGAGGCGAGCTGCTGCCAACACGGAGAAACATCGCGGAGTAAGTAGTCTATAT
>CAYWAG010000002.1:0-22056 GCA_964455925.1 uncultured Verrucomicrobiales bacterium
TCGCCAGACAGGGTAAGAGCGATGCCGACACCACCAGCTTCGCTTACCTCAAGATACTGGAGGCGACCTCTATCGCCAGATTCTGGAACACCGGTGAGTCAGGTAAGGCCTTCCCGTCTAAGAATAAGAAGCTCCTAAGCATTAAGCGCCCAGCACCCGTAGCGGCGCCAGAGCCTGCAGCCTCAGAGGAGGAATAAGCCCCCCTCGAGTGCCCTTGTCACTCATCACCTCTCCTTCCCGTCGTGCAGATGGGAAGGAGATTTTTTTTGCCCCATCACATTACAATTTCCACCTCGTTTTTTGTCTCTCCACAATACAAGGCAGCTAGCGTAGGATAGCCCTTTAGGCAAGTTTCGCAGATAGACGCAGATTAGTAACTCTTCCGTAGGCGGAAGAAAGCGATTAATCACTCAGCTCTCTAAAGGGTGCCACCCATCTCCTAAAGTCCCTTAAACCAGCCCTGATAGGGCGAGCCGATACCAGGACAGGCCCCGATAAGGCCTCTGTGTTCCGATCCAAGCAACAGCTAAGGCCTGAAGGGCCCGCGAATAAGCCCTCGCCCCAAACCGCCTTCTTATCATTGATCGTAACTATTCAGGTGGGGCTGAAGGAGTGATTAACCGCGAAAGACGCTAAATTGCGCTAAAGAGAACTGATCTAATTGCAGGATCAAAGCGAAGTTTCTTGTAGTTCGCTTTACGGAAGGCGTAGGAGCAAAAGGAACAGGGTGAGTGGGTGTCAATTCTGTCAATTCTTGCTCTGTGACTGTTTTGGTTCACTCTAATATGTTCGCGTGGTACGTAATACGATGCTGTACTAACAGCAGGTTTGAATTCCTCTCTTTTTTAGCGCAATTTAGCGTTTTTCGCGGTTTAAATATCCTGCCAGCCCCCACCTGAATAGTCACACGTTTTTAGTTATACTGCCGCGCAATCTGCGGGAAAAAATATGAGTAGGAAATTGTCGTGTAGTATGTCGAACAATAAAAGCCTGACTTTTCAATCTTCTTTGCGCCTTTGCGTCTTTGCGGTTCAAAATCAACTGCGGAGTTAAGGTTGGTGACGGCGAGACGCCGTCACTCCCCTGCCTTGTGACCGCTTTCCACATACATCCACTCGTTAAAAATCACACCCCCTCCCGCTCTACACTAAGATTATAGATCCACACAGCAAGGATCAGGAGCCACAAAGTGCCCCGGGGAGACCTCGGTAGGAGTAAGGTCCAGCCCCACGGTCTCCTCATAGCGAGGATGCCCGATGCGGTATCCAAAGGCACTGCCCTCTGGAGGCGAGAGCGGCGTAGGGACATCCCCCTCGATCAGCTGACGCGTGATCTCCGCGCGTGGGTCGGGGTTCGGGATAGAGTCGATCAGCGCCTTTGTATAGGCATGCTGTGCGTGGTTATAGATGCGCTGGGACGGGGCCTGCTCCACGATCTTACCCAGGTACATCACCGCTACGCGGTCACTAATGTGACGCACGACTGATAGATCATGCGCGATGAACAGGTAGCTCAGCCCGAACTCCTGCTGCAGCTCCATGAGGAGGTTTAGGACTTGGGCTTGCACGGAGACATCTAGGGCGGAGACGGGTTCATCCAGGACCATGAGCTTAGGCTGCACTGCTAGAGCACGTGCGATCCCGATGCGCTGTCGCTGCCCTCCAGAGAACTCAAAGGCGTATTTGCGCGCCGCCTTCTGTGGTAGCCCCACCTTATCGAGCAAGTAGTTTACCTTCTCGTTGCGCTCCGCTGCGGTGCCTAGCTTATGGATAATGAGCGGCTCCGTCAGCAGCTCCCGCACCGTCATCTTAGAGTTCAGCGACTCTGACGGATCTTGGAACACCATTTGTAAGTCCCGCCGTAACGGACGCATCTTACGCTCTGAGACCTCCGTGACATCATGCCCCTGAAAGGTAATCTTCCCCGCCGTAGGTCGTAGGAGCCGGACCAGTGCCTTCCCCAGCGTGGACTTCCCGCAGCCAGACTCGCCCACCAGCCCTAGGGTCTCCCCTGGCTGAATGTCCAGAGAGATGCCATCCACGGCCTTCACCGCGCCCACCTGCTTCTTCATCACCCCAGCGGTGACCGGGTAGTGGACCTTAAGATTCTCTACAGACAGCAAACTCATAATGCCCCTACGCTACCCCCGCACACCCTATCCATCAATCCTAAATTCGACGCAATGGCATCCCCCTATTTGAACCTCATTGATTCAGTAGGAAATCCGCTACGAGATCCGCCGCCTCGCTAGCGTATGGGGCGAGGGAGTGGCTACCGCCGATGACCTTGTAGTGGGTAACTTGGCCATTAAGGTAGGCATACTTCACGATGTCTGTGGGGCGGGTGATGCCGTCGCCTGGCTCGCCGTCGGCATCGCTCAGCTGTGCACCGCTCTCCCCCATGGCCTGCGCGAGCCAATAGATGCTGTCCTGTGAATCATGAAAAACCGTCCCTACCCCATTCCCACCTAGGTAGGGAACTGCGAAGTCGCTTGTGCCTGTGATGTTGAGGATCTGTATCCCCGGTGCAGGCACCTTCACAGTGTCATAGGCTACCGAGGTGCTATCAGCGGAAGAGCGGAAGGTGCCTGAGGCCTCGTCATACATCTTCACGATCATTTGAGAGACCATCCCCGCGGCCTTCTGAAAGGTGCCTGCCTCCAGATCGATGATCAAGCGGTTCGTCATGCCAGACCCATTGGAGTTACCCATAATACTGATTTGTGAGGTATCAACATTGGCATACGTCTTCACCTCCGCGATGAGCTGGCGTATAAACTCCACATCGGGAGCTTGTGTGTTCTGCTCCGCATCGACATTCCACTGATTCCCATACCCTTGGGGCGCGATCCGGATGACACTATCTAACCGCCCGCCCATACTGTTAATGAACGAGGTGTTCCCCCCAGAGCCATGCAGCATAAAAACCACAGGATAAGGGGGAAGCCCCGTCTCTGGAACATGCACGAGCGCGGTGCGCATGAACCCATCGGGTTCCTCCTCCCAGCTCTGCTCCACCTCTAGGATCTGCCCATCCACTAGCGCACCATTCGCTAAGGAGTAACGGAAGAACTGCTTAGCCGGATGCGTCACTGTTCCATCACTCCACGGATAAGCCGTCTCTGTCTCCGTCGCGGTAATGGTCTCTAAGGTCTTCCATGCTACTAAGTCTGCAGAGTGCTCTAGGAGGTACTGCTGCCCCACCTCTGTCACTAGAGATAAGGTCGTGACCCCATCTCCCCCTATCTCGATATTGTCGACCAGGAGGGTGGATCCTGTTTCCTCGCCCTCCTCGCCTAAATCTAGTGTCACATAGAGCTGGTCGAGAGCAAAGCTCGTGTTCGAGGCTACGCCCGCAGTAACGCCCCTCGCGTAGAGAGTCACCTCAGTAACCCCACCCACCGGAATAATACCGTCGATAGGGATCACTCCCTCTGCCCCCGAGCTAAGCTCGTAGAGGTCATTCAGACCAAAGAGCGTCTTAACCCCTGAGATCGTCAAGCTCGCGCCACTCGGAAGCCCCTGAATGTTCTGCAGTGAGAAGGTCACGCCCTCATCGTTAGAAGCATCGAGATCGTTCCTGTTATCTAAGAGCGAGTTCACCCCTCCATACACCCCAAACCCCGCCGGACCAGCCAATAGCGGAGTGGTCGTAGATGCGGCATTCACCGCCGTGATCTCTAGGTCAAAGCTCACGCTCCCCAGCGTAGCCCCCGAAACATGCGCATGAGCATCTGAGAGACCTTCTACTGACCCCCAAACCGCATCAGCCCCAAACTCAACCACTGATTGCGACACAGCCACCACCGTAAGCACGCCATAGAACCATCCGTATTTCATATATCGGACAGCTTAACGAGCACTCTGGATACGTCACTATAATTCCGTGGTAGATCAGGCGCAGGCACACTACGCCTGCGCCTCGCGGTAGCCTTGGACGTAGGCGGTGAGCGTCTTATGGATCTCATCCCGCACGCGGCGGAAGACTGCCTTTACCTCCTCCTCCGTGCCCTCGGCGTGTGCGGGGTCATCAAACCCCCAGTGGTAGCGGTTTACCTGCCCGGGGAAGCTGGGGCAGGCTTGGTCCGCGTTTCCGCATACGGTGACGACGGTATGGATGTCCTGATCTAGGAACGTGTCCATGTGCTTAGAGGTATGTGAGGAGATATCGATGCCGATCTCATCTAACACCTCGATGGACAGAGGGTGCACGTAGCCTGACGGAACCGATCCCGCCGAGTGCACCTCGAACAAATCAGACGCTAAGTGGCGCAAAATCCCTTCCGCCATGTGTGAGCGACAGGAATTACCAGTACAGAGAACAAGAATAGACTTCATGAGAGAGAAAGAATAAATGGTTCCGCCCATCGCATAAGAGGACGCACCCTATGTCAAGCCGAAGCCCTCCCACGCCTGTGACGATGTCGCCACATCTGTGGTTTTTAGATTGATCACGCTGGCAGGTACGTTAATTCCATACTATGAACGTATTAATCGCATGTGGCGGAACAGGTGGGCACCTCTTCCCTGGGATCGCTCTCGCCGAGGAGCTAGTCAAACGAGGGCACACGCCATACCTCGTTATCTCTGAGAAAAGTGTCGATAAGGAGGCGGCTCAGAAATATGCGCAATACACCTTTATCACCCAGCCCTCTCGCCCTAAGCCCTCGATCAAATCCCCCGCCATGCTGGGATTTATCAAGAGCCTCTTCACCGTCACGCGGCTCTCTAAGCGGCTCATTAAGAAGCATAAGATCGATGCCGTTGTTGGCATGGGCGGGTTTACATGCTTTGGCCCTGTCTTTGCCGGTAAGTCGCTGCAGGTGCCGACCTTCCTGCATGACTCTAATGCTGTGCCGGGGAAGACGAACCGCTTCCTCGCTAAGTATGTGAACCATGTTCTCCTAGGGTTAGAGCCCGCCCGCGCCTTCTTCCCCGATGCCGACTGCCAGGTCGTAGGCACCCCGCTCCGCGATGAGATGAAGACCCTCCCCTCTCGCATTCAGGCATGCCAGCAGTATGGGCTAAACCCCAGCCACCCCATCGTGCTCGTCTTCGGTGGGAGCCAAGGCGCACAAAACCTCAACACCCTCATCGTAGAAGCCGCCCAGCACTCAGACCCCGCCGTGCAGTTCCTCCACGTAGCAGGATCGTTCGACTACGACCGCGTCACGCAGGCTGCCGCCGCCCTGCCCAACCATAAGGCGCTCGCCTTCTGTGACGACATGCCCTCCGCCTACGCCGTGGCGGACCTCGTGGTCTGCCGCTCTGGGGCATCCAGTATGACCGAACTCTCCTACCTCGGTCTCCCGTCCATCCTCGTCCCCTACCCTGTAGCCGCCGATGACCACCAGACGAAAAACGCCGAGGCCTTTACCGCCCATGACGCCGCCCTCCTCCACCAAGAGCGCGACCTCAGCGGCGAGAAGCTCGCCACCATCATCCAGAGCCTCCTCCAGGACGACCAGCAGCGCGAGCAGCTCAGCCTCAACATCAAGGCCCTCTCACAGAACCCCGAAGGCACCATCTGCGACCTCATCGAAGCAGCGGTTTGATCTTTCCCCCCTAAAACTTAAAACCTAAAACCTCTCCCCCATGCAAAACCTCACTCAATCTCTTCTCGACCCCGCCCGTAAACTTCGCATCCACCTCATAGGGGTGGCAGGCTCTGGTATGAGCGGGTTAGCGCAGTTACTACTAGAGATGGGGCATCATGTCAGTGGGTCTGATAAGGTGAACAGTGGGGAGACGGAGCGGCTCAAGGGCATCGGGCTTCAGTTCTCCTCCCCGCACTCTGCCGAATGTGTCGAGGGCTGTGACTATGTCATCTACTCCTCCGCGATCCGCGCGACAAACCCCGCATACCACGCCGCCACAGAGCAAGGCATCCCCACCCTCCGCCGCGCCGAATGCCTAGCGGCGATCCTCCATAATAAGGACGGCGTGATCGTCGCAGGTACACATGGAAAGACCACCACATCCGCCCTCAGCGCGCACGTCCTCCGCCGCGCTAACCAGAACCCCAGCTACTACGTCGGCGCAGAGATCCCCGTCCTGCGCACTAACGCTAAGTGGGACAGCGGCAGCATGATGGTAGCCGAGGGCGATGAGTCCGACGGCACCCTAGCGCTCTATAAGCCTAAGCACGCCATTATTCTTAACATCGAGGCAGAGCACCTCGACTTCTACCGCGACCTCGACCACGTCCTAGAGGTCTTCTCCACCCTCGTCTCTAACACCTCTGGCAAGGTTATTTATTGTGCCGAGGATGCGAACGCGACCGCCCTCGTCGCCCCGACAGGGAAGGGTATTTCCTACGGCTGGTCAGATGCCGACTTCACCGCCACCGACCTCCTAGAGGGGCGTGGCGCCACCTACTTCACCGTCAACAAGCACGGACAACCCGTCGGGCGCATCGAGCTAGGCATCCCCGGACGCCATAATGTCCTCAACGCCCTCGCCGCCTACGCCCTCGCGGACCTTCATGGCGCCGACCCAACCTTTGTCGACGGCGCGATGGCGTCCTTCGCGGGAGCCAAACGCCGGTTCGAGACCAAGTACTACTCCCCGAACTACCGTATCGTCGATGACTACGGGCACCACCCGACCGAGGTCGCAGCCACGCTTAAGACCGCCCGCACCTTTGAACCGGGGCGTCTCGTCGTTGCCTTCCAGCCACACCGCTACTCACGCACCCAGCTCCTCGCCCGTGAGTTTGGCGAGGCCTTTACGCTCGCAGACCACGTCTATGTCACCGATATCTACGCCGCTAGTGAGGACCCTATCCCTGGCGTCTCCGCCCAAACCATCGTCGATGCCATCCAGGAAGCGGGAGGCCCCAAGGCCGAGGCCGTCGGAGCCGTGCCCACCGCTCACTACCGCATCGGCAACAAGCTCCAGCCCGGCGACCTCCTCATCACCCTCGGTGCGGGGAACATCCACGAGGTCGGACGGAAGATCGCACAAGACCTCACCGTGCTGGAGGACGTGCGCCGCTTCCTCCCCACTAAGGATGCCATGACCTCCTGCCTCTATGAGCCCATGCGCCGCCACACCACCATCATGATCGGTGGTCCCGCCCAATATTGGCTAGAGCCCCACACCCTAGAGGCGTTCGCCGCCGTCGTAAACACGCTAAAGGAACGCGCCATGCCCATCCGCATCGTCGGACGTGGGTCAAACCTCCTCGTCCGCGACGGAGGCATCCGCGGAGCCGTCATTCACCCGACCAAAGGCGAGTTCAGCGAGGTCACCGTCCTAGATGATAAGCGTATCCGCTGCGGAGCCGGCGCACGCTTTAAGAAGGTCGCCAGTGCCGCCCAGGCCGCCGGCATCGGAGGGTTCGAGTGGATGGAAGGCATCCCCGGCAACGTCGCCGCCAGCATGCGCATGAACGCACTCGCCATGGGCACCGAGACCTTCGCCCAAGTCGTAGAGATGACCTACCTGAACGAAGTCGGTAAGATCGTCACGAAGCAGCGCAGCGAGGTCGTCGCCCACTACCGCAACGTCCCCGAGCTGGACCACAACTTCGCGCTCGCCGTCACCTTCCAGGGCACCCCTACCCCTGCAGACCAGATCCAGGAGAAGATGCTAGAGTCCCGCCACAAGCGTAACACCAGCCAACCAAAGGCAGCCAGCGCCGGATGCATCTTTAAGAACCCCCGCCCAGACCTCGGAGCCGGCAAGCTCGTAGACCAGCTCGGGCTCAAAGGCACCACCATCGGCCGCGCCCAAATCTCCGACGTCCACGCCAACTTCTTCACCAACACGGGCAAATGCTCCGCCGCCGACATGCTGGCCCTCATCGCCCACGCCCAACAAGTAGCCCTAGACACCGAAGGCATCACCCTAGAGACCGAAGTCCAGATCCTCGGCGAGGATCATCCCAGGTTCTAGTGTCTCAAACGCCCCGAGGTCATTCAGCCCCCCTAAACAACGCCTGGAAGTTCGCTGTGCAATGGGAGGTGAGCGTAGTGAGGTCACGGTTTAGGGCTTGTGCCGTGGCGGCGTAAATGCAGGCGAGGTTGCTGGGGTGCTGATGTGTCTGGCTCCACGGCTCCTGCTCTGCCCCCCAGGTTTCAGCAGGTCCGAGCATAGCAGGGGCGTCTGTCTCGATGAGGAGGCGCGAGGCGGGCACACGGGCAAACCGCTCCACTGCGGCGGCGCGCTTACGCTCGTGCAGAAAGTAGGGTGAGAACGAGAAATAAGCTCCCATCTCGGCAAACTCCTCGACCCACTCCGCAGGACCAGCATAGGCATGGAGCAGAAAGGGGACGGTCAGCCGCTCCTGCCGTAAGAGATCGCGCAGGGTGCCCCACGCGCGTAGGCAATGCAGCGTAACGGGGCGTTGGAGCTGCTGCGCGATCGCCAGCTGGGGGCGTAAGATACTGAGCTGTAGCGGGACATTCGCTCCCCGCACCCACTTATCTAGCCCCACCTCCCCTACTCCCGCGCAGGGGAACTCCTGCAGGTAATGGCGTAGGGTCGCCTCCCAGCCCGAGGGCAGATCACGCACCTCCCAAGGATGCACCCCAAACTGCGGAATAACCCGTCCCGCGTAAGTGCGTGCTAGCTCGGCAACGACACCCCAATCCCCTGGATGTGTGCCATTCACCGCGACCTGATGACCAGCCTGAAAGTAGCTCTGTAGGTCGATCTCCTGCAGCTCGGCAAACTGTAAGTGAGCATGTGCGTCGGGGAGGGGCATAGGGGGTGAGGTTAATCCCCCGTCTTCAGGACCTTAATGAAGGCCTCTTGTGGGATGTTTACCTTGCCGAACATTTTCATCTTCTTCTTACCTTCCTTCTGCTTCTCTAGGAGCTTACGCTTACGGGAGATGTCACCACCGTAACACTTAGCAGTTACGTTCTTACGCATGGCAGAGATAGACTCCCGGGCGACGATCTTACCACCGATCGTGGCTTGGATGGCGACCACGAACATTTGTTGCGGGATCACCTCCTTCAGGCGCTTCGCGAGGTCGCGCCCTTGGGTCTCTGCCTTCTCGCGGTGTACGATCGTGGAGAACGCCTCCACGGGTTCACCTGCGATCATCATATCCATCTTCACCATGTTAGCGGCGCGGTATTCGGCGTGCTCATAGTCCATGGAGCCGTAGCCCTTGGTAGACGACTTCAGGCGGTCGTTAAAGTCCACGAGGATCTCAGCGAGGGGGACGACACCGGTGAGGAGAACGCGGTCGCCATCAATAGTCTCCGTGTTCTCCAGCTCGCCCCGCTTCTCCATGAGGAGCTGCATCATATCACCAATGTAGTCACCAGGCACCATGATGTAGACGCGCACCATTGGCTCGCGAATCTCAGAGATGACGGATTGGTCCGGGAGGTAGGTGGGGTTATCCACGATGATCTCGCTGCCATCGCTCTTAGTGACCTCATAAATTACCGATGGATACGTGGAGATTACATCCATGTCGAACTCACGGCGCAGGCGCTCCTGGATGATCTCCATGTGGAGCAGCCCCAGGAACCCACAACGGAAGCCGAACCCGAGGGCGGCGGAGGACTCTGTGCTGTAGGAGAATGCCGCATCGTTGATCTGGAGCTTACCCATAGCGGTCTTTAGTGCCTCATAGTCGCTAGAATCTACCGGATAGATGCCCGCAAACACCATCGGTTGCACCTCCTTAAACCCATCTAACGGCTCGGCACAAGGGTGCACGTGGTTCGTGATCGTGTCTCCGATCTTAACCTCGGCGGCGGACTTCATGTTCGCGATCAGGTAGCCTACGTCACCGGCTACTAGGCCGTCCGTCTTGGTCATCTTAGGGGTAAAGCAGCCCGTTTCCTTGACCTCATACGTCTTATTGGTGGCAAAGAGTTTGATCTTATCACCCTTCTTTACAGATCCGGACACGATGCGCACGTATGAGATGACGCCACGGTAGGCATCGTAAACAGAGTCAAACACAGAGGCCCGGAGGAGTCCGTCCTCATTATCCACAGGTGCTGGCATCCGCGTAACGACCGCCTCTAGAATATCCTCGATGCCGATGCCCGCCTTAGCAGAAGCCGGGATCGCCTCCTCCCCCGGGATCGCTAGCAGATCCTCCAGCTGCTGGCGGCACTTATCTGTGTCCGCCGCCGGGAGGTCGATCTTATTCATCACTGGCACGATCGTCAGCTCTTGGTTCATGGCGAGGTTCACGTTAGCCATGGTTTGTGCCTCTACCCCTTGGGCGGCATCAATGATCAGGATCGCCCCCTCACAGGCCGCTAGGGAGCGAGAGACCTCATAGGAGAAATCGACGTGCCCAGGAGTATCGAGGAGGTTAAGCTTATACGTCTTACCGTCCTTAGCGGGGTAGAACATCGTGACGGGGTGTGACTTAATGGTGATCCCGCGCTCCCGCTCTAGGTCCATGGAGTCTAGCAGCTGTGCCTGTGCCTCGCGCTGCGATACCGTTTGCGTGTACTCCAGTAGACGATCCGATAGCGTCGTCTTACCGTGATCAATGTGGGCGATGATCGAAAAGTTTCTCGTTAACTCTATAGACATTACACCCGAACGTAGGGAAGCCCCCCCAGAGATAAAAGCCTAAAAACCCCAAGTTTTACGATCCAGCCTCATCCATCTGATAGTATAATACCCGAAAAAGGACGAAACTCCCTTGGCGTGCATTCTGCTAAATGTTAACGTGCCCGGCGTAAGTGGTATGATATTACTGCCTTCTCTGAACCCCCTTACTCTATAAGACCATGCACCTCACCCCTAGAGAGCGCGATAAGCTCCTCATCGTTACCGCCGCCGACCTGGCCCGCCGTCGTCAAGCACGCGGGGTCAAACTTAACTACCCAGAGGCCGTCGCCATCATCACCTATGAGATCATGGAAGGTGCCCGCGATGGCAGATCCGTGGCGGAACTCATGGACTATGGCACCGAGATCCTTAAGCGTGAGGACGTCATGGAAGGCATCCCCGAGATGGTGGATGAAGTCCAGGTAGAAGCCACCTTCCCCGATGGCACCAAGCTCGTCACCGTTCACCACCCTATCGTGTAAGACATTATGATACCCGGAGAGATTATTCCCGCCCAAGCCCCTGACATCCAGGCAAATGCCGGACTCGCGACTGTGACTATCCCTGTCGCGAACACAGGATACCGCCCCATCCAGGTCGGCAGCCACTTTCACTTTGCCGAGGTAAACTCCGCGCTCCAGTTTGACCGCGCCGCCGCCCGAGGGTACCGCCTAGACATCCCTGCTGGTGCCGCCGTGCGGTTCGAGCCAGGCGATGAGCGCGACGTCCCGCTCGTGGCTCTGGCAGGGCAGCGCGAGGTTTACGGACTGAACAACAAAGTCAACGGAACATTATGAACCCAATATCCAGAAAGCAATATGCTGGCACCTACGGCCCAACTGTTGGTGACCAAGTCCGCCTCGGAGACACCGAGCTCTTTATCGAGGTCGAGAAAGACTACGTCGCTGCCGGTGGCGGGTATGGTAACGAGGTAAAGTTCGGGGGAGGTAAGGTCATCCGCGATGGCATGGGACAGTCCCCCACTGCCACGGAGGAGGAGTCGCTCGACCTCATTATCACGAACGCCCTCATCCTCGATGCCGAAGTCGGGATCGTTAAGGCCGATATCGGCATCAAGGGCGGCCGCATCGTCGGCATCGGGCACGGCGGAAACCCGGGCATCCAGGACGGCATCGGCTCTGTCCTGCCAGACCCTGAGACGGGCGAGTGCGACCCCATGATCATTGGCGCGGGCACCGAGGTGATCGCAGGCGAGGGACGCATTCTTACTGCTGGTGGCATCGATGCGCACATCCACTTTATCTGTCCTCAGCAGATAGATGAGGCGCTGGCATCGGGGATCACCACCATGCTCGGTGGTGGCACCGGCCCTGCCACAGGGACTAACGCTACGACCTGCACCCCAGGCGAGTGGTACACGCACCGCATGATCGAGGCAGCGGATGAATACCCCATGAACATCGGCTACCTGGGTAAGGGGAACTCCTCTAACCCCGAGGCCCTCCGCGCGCAAATCCGCGCAGGTGCCATCGGGCTAAAGCTACACGAGGACTGGGGCACCACCCCTGCCGCTATCGACACCTGCCTCTCTGTAGCAGATGAGATGGACGTGCAAGTCGCCATCCACACGGATACCTTAAACGAAGCGGGCTTTGTAGAGGACACCGTGCGCGCCATTGGCGGGCGCACCATCCACACCTACCACTCCGAGGGTGCTGGCGGTGGACACGCCCCCGACATTCTCACCATTTGTTCACACCCGAACGTCCTCCCATCCTCTACAAACCCCACCCGCCCGTTCACGGTCAACACCATGGACGAGCACCTAGACATGCTCATGGTATGTCACCACCTGGACTCACGCATCCCCGAGGACGTAGCGTTCGCGGAGTCCCGCATCCGCCCGCAGACCATCGCGGCAGAGGACATCCTGCATGACCGTGGTGTCATCTCCATGATCTCGTCAGACTCACAGGCGATGGGACGCGTAGGAGAGGTCGTCTGCCGCACGTGGCAAACCGCGCATAAGATGAAGCTCCAGTTCGGGCAGCTCGCCTCTGACACCCATCCCGCCGCCGATAATTTCCGCGCCCTCCGCTATGTGGCGAAGTACACCATTAACCCCGCCCTCGCACACGGCATCTCGCACGAGGTCGGATCCCTCTCCATCGGGAAGCTCGCCGACCTCGTGGTCTGGAAGCCCGCCTTCTTTGGCGTCAAGCCCGAACTCATCCTCAAGGGCGGCATGATCGCCTGCGCCAACATGGGCGACCCGAACGCGTCCATCCCCACACCACAGCCGACGTATTACCGCCCGCAGTTCGCCGCGCATGGAGCCGCCCGGTTTGGCACCAGCCTCACCTTTGTGTCGCAAGCCAGCCTCGACCATGGCGTAGCAGACCAAGTGCAATCCCAGAAGACGCTCAGCGCAGTCCAAAGCTGCCGCCAAGTCACCAAGGCAGACCTCCTCTACAACGGCGAAATGCCCAACATCGAGGTCGACCCAGAGACCTACACCGTCAAAGCCGACGGCGAAGTCCTCACCTGTGATCCCCTCACCGAGGTCCCCCTAGCGCAGCGTTACTTCCTGTTCTAAGGAGATACACAAAGAAAAAAACCTCTCACACTCAGGAGAGCTGAGTGTGAGAGGTTACCAACGGAGAAGGTCGCCCCCTCTCCGTTCTGTTTACATGGCAGTGTTAGAAGCTGATGGATGCGCCTAGGTTCAGGGTCCAGTCATAGCCTAGTTGGATACCGTCGAGGTCTTGCCAGAGGGTTTGACCATATTCGACGGTGGTCTTAAGGAGACCAAGGGTGTAGCTGGCGCCAATGTAAGCATCTACCTTATCGCCGCCGCTGTTGGCGGTGTTAAGGGTGGTGGTCATGGTTGGTGCCATCATCGAGTATCCATCATGCGCACCGTTGATGTCACCCCAGGAGGAGCCTGCGACGCGGGCGGTGAGGCTCAGGTCATCGGTGAGCTTATAGGCAGTCCACGCAGTGGCATCCAGCTTGTTGCCCAGGCGGTAGCCGTTGTCGTTAGTGCCCAGGTAGATGATGGAGGAGAGCTGTGCACCCCAGCTGAGCTTGTCGGACTGACCAAGGTAGGTGACAGAGGGCTTAAGCGCCCAAGTGCCACTGCCCAGCTGCATACCGTAGGGCTGTGCCATCGTCATGGACATCGGCATGCCCATGGGCGACATCATCATCATCGTCATGGTCTCATCGGTGCTGCCCGTAGGGGCGATGACACTCAGGCCAGTGAGGATGCTGGTGTTGGCTGCTTGGTAGGTCTTATGGATCGCGCCGAGGGAGGTATCTCCTAGCCCTTCGCTCTCCATGGACATCGGCATGCCGCTAGCCATGTTCATGTCCATGGTGTTAGAGAGGTAGTTGGTCATCGCCATAAGGGTGATGCGGTCGGTGAGACCATACATCGCCCCGATCATGTGCATCTCCATCTGCATGTCGGCGGGGGAGTTCATGTAGCCTGCGGCTGTGACATCCGCAGTGGTAGCACTGGAGCTGCCACTGCGGAGGCCGTCCATGTTCATAAACATGTAGCGGTAGGAGAACATGACTTCGCCTGCATCGTGTGCGTGTCCGCCCATGACGCCGGTAGGGGTAGCCACAGAGTGATCATGCCCCATATGGTCAGTATGGGTGAGATGCTGTGCAGCGCTGTCCTGACAGCCAGAGGCGGTCGGGCAATGGTCTCCAGCAGTAGCGACTGATGGGAGAAGCAGGGCGGTAAGGATAGTAGTAGTGGTGTGTTTCATAGGATTCTATAGATATGAGGGTTGTGGTTTTTTTAAAAAAAATGGGTTGGGCTCTGGTCGCCAGAGCGGACACGCCCAGAGTAGTGGCTGTCGGAGCGAGTCAGGCCTGATCAGGGGCTACCCGATACGACATGTTTCATCCGTAGGTGTCGCAGGTAGAAAAAATACGAGGATAAGATTACCGTGTGGTGTGATCAGGAGCCTCTAGAGCCTCGCAGCTAGCAGCATGCGGAATGGTCCCACTACCGTGTATATCAGGACATGATAATCCCTGTGTGATACAGTAGCATGCACGGTCAGCACTGTGGCGACCGATGCGTTTCCGCGCGACGCTCTCAGCGTAAGGCTGATGAGTCTCTCCTTATGCGAAGTCCGGTGGCGGGACTTCTGTGCCGAGATAAATTCGGGCATCCGCCATCAGGGCGGCAAAAAACTGGGCAGAGGTGACTGCCGAGGGTGCAGGGTCGAGCTGTGTGAGGCGATGCAGGCTCATCTTAATCTGCTCCTGCATCTGGGTGCCTAGCGGCGGGTTCTCGTCTTGCTGCTTCCGTTCCTCTTGGATCTGCAGGCACTTATCACACGGAGCAGTGCCAGAGAAGGTGCTGGCGACAGCCTGCGTAAAGCCCTGCGAGGAGCGCTCATAGATCATGCTGGCCCAGGCGTCGATCTGCATCACCGCAAGGTCCACCCCCATCAGTCGGACGAGGGCGCAGCTTACTAGGAGAATGGAAACAAAACGGGGCAAAGCGGCTGGCACACTACCGTGCTAAGGGTAGTGTGTAAACGGAGAAATGCTATAAACGGTGAGAGAGGAGGCTACTCCTGAGTAATCACCGCGAGCAGTTGTCCTGCTTTTACGGCGTCGCCTTCCTGGGCGTGGAGGGCGGTGAGGGTGCCGGTGGTGGGGGCGGTGATGGCGAACTCGGTCTTCATGGACTCTAGGATGAGGATGGTGTCGCCCTCGGTGACGGGGGTTCCGATGGTGGTCTGCACCTTCCAGAGGCTACCGACGAGGGGGGCGTGCAGGCCGTGCTCGTTGTCCGCTAGCGTGATGGGGGCGGTGTCTTCTGGTGGGGCCTCGTGCTGGGCGGTAAAGTTCATCGCGCCGGTGCGCTCCCAGTCGTCGCGCTCTGCCTGGAAGGCGGCTTGCTGCGTGGTGCGGAAGGCGGCAATGTCTGTGGCGTTATCGCGGAGGAAGTGGTGGTAGTCGCTGACCTTAAAGGTGGTTTCCTCTGTCTGGATCTGGTAGTCGCCGGTGAGGAAGCCGGCCCGCATCGTTTCTAGCTCCTCGGTAGTGACAGGGAACCAGCGGATTTGGTCAAAGAAGCGCAGGAGCCAGGGTTGTGTGAACTGCGCGGTCTGATGGTAGCGGTTCCAGATGGGCAGGGTGCGTCCCACGAACTGGTATCCGCCGGGTCCTTCCATGCCGTAGATGCACATGTAGGCACCACCAATCCCGACGGCGTTCTCTGGGGTCCAGGTGCGGGCGGGGTTATATTTGGTGGTGACGAGGCGGTGGCGAGGATCCAGCGGGGTGGCTACCGGGGCACCGAGGTAAACGTCGCCTAGTCCCATGACGAAGTAGCGGGCATCGTAAACGATGCGCTGGACTTCGGCGATGCTCTCTAGCCCGTTGATGCGGCGGATGAACTCGATGTTGCTAGGGCACCAGGGGGCATCTGGCCGCACGATCTCCATGTAGCGTTGGATGGCGAGCTGGGTGCTGGGGTCATCCCAGGAGAGTGGCAGGTGGACGATGCGGCTGGGGAACTCCATCTCGGCCACTGGGGGAAGGGAGTTCTCTAGGCTCTGAACGTGTGCAATGACGGTGCGCTGTGTGCTGCGGCGGGTGTCGTATTGCACCTGCAGGGAGCGGATGCCAGGGACGAGTTCGAGCTGTCCGGCTACGGGGGCGGCTTGCAGGGCCTCGTAGAGGGCTTGCGCCCGAAAGCGGAGGTCGAGATCCAGCTCCATCTCGCCGAACTCGATGAGAAGCACGCCATCACCGCTCTGGCGGTAGGTGGTGCTGGGGCAGTCCTCGAAGTGGGAGTATGCCACGATGGGGTTCTCTAGCTCCAGCGTGCAGGGGAGCTGCGCTGGGGGCGTGAGGTTTTCTTGATAGGTCGTGTAGAGAGCCTCGGCATCGGCATTACTGATGGGGAAGAAGCGCACCTTGTTCCCCGCGCGGAGTTGCCCCAGCTTCCAGAGCTCAGCCTGGGCGACCACGGCGGGGCAGACGAACCCTCCGAGGCTGGGGCCATCGGGGCCGAGAATGATGGGCATGTCTCCGGTGAAGTCGATGGAGCCGACGGTGTAGGCATTATCGTGGATGTTGGACGGGTGCAGGCCGGCCTCGCCGCCGTCGGGGCGCGCCCATTCGGGCTTTGGTCCGATTAGGCGGATGCCGGTGCGGTCTGAGTTATAGTGCACCTCCCACTCGGTGCCCAGCAGGTTGTCGATGTCGTCATCAGTGAAGAACTCGGGAGCACCATGCGGGCCGTAGGTGACGCCGATGTTCCAGACCTCCTCTGGGAGCGTAGGGAAGCTGGCGGGAACTGGCTCAGGTAGGGTGGGCGACTCTGTGGCGGGCGACTGTGTGGTGGCAGGCTCACATGGGTGGAGCACGTCTCCCATCTGCAGAGTGCGGGCGGCGTGCCCCCCGAACTTACCGAGGCGAAAGGTGGAGCGACTGCCGAGGTAGGTCGCGATGTCGAGTCCACCTTCGACCGCTATGTAGCTGCGCTGTCCGGCTCCCTGTGCCATGCCGAGCTTGACCACGTCTCCGGGGGCGATGGCGAGGGCTTGGTTTGGCTGGATGGGGGTGCCATTCAGCGTGGCTCCCATATCGGCACCGGTGAGGGCGAGGCGGGTGGAGTAGGAGAAGCGCAGGGTGCAGCCTACGACGGAGCACTCGAGGGCGGCGGCATCCAGTGGGTTGCCGACGAGGGCGTTTGCCAGACGAAAGTGGAGGTTGTCAAAGGGACCGGAGGGCGGAATCCCTACGTCCCACAGCCCGAGGCGACCGGGGTAGTCCTGCACGGTGGTCTCTACGCCCGCCTCTAGGAGGTCGATACGACGCTCCTCTGGCTGAAAGTCGTTCAGGAAGCGGGTGTGCACCGCTCCCTCGGTGAAGGGCGCGCTGGCGAGAATGGCGCTCAGGAAGCGGAGGTTCGTCTCGATGCCGTAGAGCTGCGTCTCTGCTAAGGCGCGGATCAGCCCTGTGCGTGCGGTATCCCGCTCCTCGGCGTGGACGATGATCTTCGCCAGCATGGGATCATAGTAAGGGGAGATCTCGGTGCCCGAGGTGATCCAGGTGTCACAGCGCGCCTCCGAGGCGGGCGGCGGGGTAAAGTGGTTAATCAGTCCGATGCTGGGCTGGAAGTCCTTATGCGGATCCTCGGCATAGAGGCGCACTTGGATGGCGTGTCCCGTGGGTGAATGCTGGGTGGCGAGGGTCTCTAGTGCCGGTAAGGTACCGGCCCCAAGGCGCACCATCCAGTCCACTAGATCCAGTCCCCATACCTCCTCGGTCACCCCATGCTCCACCTGAAGGCGGGCATTCACCTCTAGGAAGTAGAACTGGCGGGAGAGGTCGTCCCAGAGGAATTCGACCGTGCCGGCGGAGCGGTAGTCCACAGAGCGCGCGATGCGTACGGCGGCGTCATGCAGGGCTTGGCGCTCGTCAGTGGTGAGGCCGGGCGCGGGGCATTCCTCGACCACTTTTTGGTTTCGGCGCTGGGCGGAGCAGTCGCGCTCACCCAGTGCGAGGACGTTCCCTGCGCCATCGCCAAACACCTGCACCTCAATGTGGCGGGCGCGTTGGATATATTTTTCTAGAAAGACGCTGTCATCGGCAAAGTTCGCCGCCGACAGCCGTGCTACCTGCGCGAACTTCTCAGCCACCTCCTCCGCACTGTGCGCGATCTGCATCCCGATCCCGCCGCCCCCCGCAGAGGATTTGATCATGACGGGGTACCCGATGGCATCCGCCGCCTCGCAGGCCTGGTCCGCACTGGTGAGCACAGGGCTGCCCTCTAGCAGGGGCACGCCTTGCTCGCGGGCAATGTCACGGCACAGGTGCTTGAGCCCACAGATCTCTAGCTGACGGGGTGTAGGGCCCAGAAAGACCAGCCCGTTCTCCTCACACTTACGGGCAAACTCCGCGTTCTCACTCAGGAACCCATATCCCGGATGCACCGCCTGTGCCCCCAGCAGGAGCGCCTCGGCAATTATCCGATCCGCATCCAGATACGTCTCGGCAGGCGTCACGCCCTCCAGCGAGATCCGATCCGACACCGACAGCACATGCTGCGAATACGCATCCGGCGAGGAGTGAACAACGACAGGAGCCACGCCCAACGAGCGCAGCGTCCGCTGGATCCGGCAACTAATGGCGCCCCGGTTAGCGATAAGAACTTTAGAAAACATGGGAGAAGAGAAAAGGGGGAAGAAGGAGTGAAATGCGCTGAGCGATGAAATATAGGCTCGCCTTTGGCTACTGGGGGGAATAGGCTGGTGGTATGACAGATAAAGCCTTTTATGACTGGCAGACTGCCGGTGGTACGGATGATGTCATGCGCCTGGTAGATGCATTAGAGCGTGCGGATATTGCATGGTGCGCCATCGGAGGAGTAGCGGTGAACCACTGGGCGGAGGAACCGATAGTGACACTGGATGTGGGCTTTGCAGTAACCGCTGATGATGTGGAACGGGTCGTAGAGGTTCTCATCGAGTCGGGCTTTAAGTGTGATAAGTTTAAGTGGTCGATTAACTTTTCAGGGAAGTCGAAGGTCAGCGTGCAGTTAAGCACCGAGGAGGTCTATCTGGACTTTCCGAACCGGTCTGTAGCGGCAGATGTGCATGGAATTTTGATGCGCGTGGCATCGCTGGAAGATACGCTGTTAGGCAAGACCTTGGCATGGCGGGATCACTCGCGGAGACAGAGTAAGCGAGCGAAGGACTTTGCGGATATGGTCAGACTCCTCGAATCTCACCCTCATCTCTGGGAGAAGCTCGATGAGGAGGCGAAGAAGCTGATTGATAAGCCGCATTCCTAACGCTCTCATGAGGCCTACGCCTCCCAAATAAGGACTTCTACGGGGGTGGGGTTATAGGCGTTACACGGGTTGTTCAGCTGGGGGCAGTTTGAGATCAAGGCGATGACATCGGTCTGGGCTACCATCTCCACGTAGAGACCAGGGGCAGAGATCCCGTCCTCGAAGGAGAGGTCGCCCTCTGGCGTGACGGGGACGTTCATAAAGAAGTTAATGTTACAGGTGATATCGCGCTTACCCATGCCGTTCCCCCACTCTGTGAGACCAGACAGGAAGATGTCACGGCAGGCGTGCATGTGCTCCTTCTCAAAGGCGTAGCGCATGACATTGGACTCCCGCGAGCAAGCCCCGCCGAGCGTATCATGGCGCCCGCAGGTATCCGCCGTGATCTCTAGGAGCGGGGTGCCCAGCTGGCTATAGAGCATGCTGCCCGTAGTGAGATACAGGCTACCCTGGCGTCGCACCGTGTCACTGGCACTGTAGCGATCCGAGGTGTCATGGGCATTATAGAAGAGGGTGTCGGCGGCTTGATTACCCTCTAGATCCAGGATGCGGAAGGTCTGCCCTTTCTTGATTTCGTGCATCCAGTGCTCACCGGCAGGAATGGTCTGGCGGTAACTGGCAGTGTCTGGGCTGTGGGGGGAAGTAGTCATGGGGGAGAATGGGGGCTTAGGAGTTCAGGTAGTAATGGTTCTCAGTATGCTGGAAGGCACGAACGTTCTCGGGACGAGAGACGCGGCACGGATCATCCTCCGCGACGGGGGCGGCGTCATAGACCTCTAGGAGGACGGGCTTAGGGCTATAATCCGGGGCGGGATCCAGCGGGTGTTGGCAGGTGTTGAGCACCACGAGGGTGTCCATCTCCATGCGGAGCTCTACGGTGTCACCCGCCTGGGAGTGACCAGGCGCATAGGAGAGCACTCCTTCGGCATCCGGCGCGACCTTAGAGAACAGGTTCACATTCGGGACCAGATCCTTCGGCCCCAGCCCCCATTTGGCGAGCTCGATGAGGAAGTTCTCCCGCCCGTTGCGGTAGAAGTCATTACCCGCCTCCTGGAAGGTGCGGGTGCCATACTTCTCCTGCACCAGCTCCGCATCACTACAGCCACAGACCGTATCATGCCAGCCCACGCTATCCTGCACCATACTGGCGAGAATGTGCCCCATGTCTGAGTGCAGACAGTAGGGGTGGCTGAGGTGGAAGATGTATTGCCCCTTCAGCGTATCAGGCATGTTATAGCGCTCTAGCGGCTGCTGGGCATTATAGAGGAGGAGCCCAACATTGGCTCCACCCTCCAGGTCGGTAATGCGGAGGGTCTTACCACGCTTAAGGCGCTGCGACCACATGCCACCCGGGGTGACTGTCCAACGGTATTTGATATCAGGTTTCATGGAATAGTGTAATGAGTAAAAGTGAGCGGGAGCTATCTAGCGCCTTTAGGTAGTATCATTATGCAGGATCAGCGGTGAGAAGTCTTACTCGAATACGATTTTGAGCTTCTTCCCCTCAGGCGCCTTCGGCTGCATGTCGCTGAGGAGCGTGTTGGGCTGCCCCTCTGTCGCTGGAGCATCAAGGGGGGAGGCAGCAGGCTTACCCTCTAGCGCCTCACGGAGGGCGTCTTGCACCATTTCGCCGCAGTGAATCTTCATAGGAGGGAGGGCACCGAGGTCGCCAGAGAGTTCATTGACGCCGAGGGAGCGGGCTTCTTCGATGGTCTTTCCCTTCAGCATTTCGGTCGCCATGGAGGCGACGGCGAGCGCGGTTTGGCAGCCAAAGGCCTGGAACGAGGCCTTATCGATGAGCTTCTTGCCATCCTGCTCCTTATACTTCACCCACATCCGCATCATATCCCCACAGTCCGCAGACCCCACGGTGCCGACGGAATCGGCATCGGACATTTCCCCCATGTTTTGTGGGTTTTGGATGGCGTCTTGCGCCTTTTCTTCGAAGCTCTTCATCCTTGCACCATGTCAGATTCCCGCTAGAGATGGTAGGAGAAAATTCAGATTACACAGCATTGAGAGATCACAGAGACATAATAGGCGGGAGGAAGCAGCACTGGATCGGGGGAGCGATAGCACTCCTCGTGCACCTGTATTGTAGCCTCTTGCGGATGCGGGTAGTGTCACTGGCATCGCATGAGCTGGGAGAGGGCACCGTGATCTACTGCTTCTGGCATAATCGGGTGCTCATGCCTCCTGCGATCTGGCAACGGTTTGTGCCTCGTGCGGGGCTGACCTGCCTCACCAGCGCGAGCAAGGACGGAGCGATCACCGCCGCCGTGATGCGTGCCTTCGGGATCGGCGCGATCCGTGGATCATCCTCGCGCCGGGGGAAGCAAGCCATGGTCGAGATGATCCGCACCCTCCGGTCCGGCACCAGCCTGGCGATCACCCCTGATGGACCACGTGGCCCGATGTATCATCTGGATACAGGGGTCATTAAACTAGCGGGTAAGACCCAGACCCCGATCATTCCAGTCCAGCTGCATTACTCGCGGTATTGGCAGCTACGCACCTGGGATCAGTTCCGTATTCCGCAGCCGTTTAGCACCGTGACCCTAGAGCTAGGCACGCCATACCTCCCCGCTAACCGCCTCTCCGACGACGAGCTGCGCGCGGCGCAAGCAGAGCTCACGACGGCTCTCGGAAGGTAAAAAGTCGTATTACGCCCGCAGCTCACTAGGGCGGCACCCGACCCACTTCAGGAAGGTGTTAGAG
>CAYWAG010000003.1:0-21285 GCA_964455925.1 uncultured Verrucomicrobiales bacterium
TAACATATTCTATAGGGGTAAGATCACTGGGGCAGTTTTCTGTAAAATTACTCTGCTTCCACTCTCCAATAAAAGTCATAGGCCTTCCTTCATGAAACAACCAAACAGACCCTTGCCATGTATGAAAATCAGGAGTCTTGACCAACTCACAAAGAACTTCATCTGGCAATTTAACTTGTACCCATCCACCTTCCGACTCACGAGTCTCAAAACCTTCTACATTCAATCCAGGAACACCATGAGTCCAACCGTCAACGAGTTGCTCCCATGAAATCATGCCAAACTCGGTATCCTTAGTAAATACAACATCTCCATTCTGGATTGCTTCATAGGAAACAAATGCCTCGCCCGCAGCCGCTACAGGTTCTGGAGCATCAGCTCCACAGAAATGACATGTCTTGTCTCGACCCGAATCCGACGTAGGGAGATAGTATCCCAAACTATCACACTGACTACATCTAAGACGAACATAATCACCTATTCCTAGTTCAAAACAATGATCGTTTACCTTTTTAGTTATGCAACACAACTTGCGTCCAACATACGATGAACTAAGGCTAACATCAGCATCAAATAAATCGAACGGTATCCCTATGTCTTTGAATGTCGGCATTTTTACAGAATTTCTAGCACACACAATCAGACCCGACAAAACAAAAAGCTCTCAAACAGGCAAATTCCCGCATCGAAGAGCCACCGCCACAAGTTATACAGCGCACAGGTCAGATTTAAGTGCGATGCCAGATGAGTCGGGCATGGAATCGTGAATTTTTGGCGATCTTCAGAGGGTTATTCGGTCTTTCATTGAGAGCTCCTAGAGGGGAGCGATGGCGGCTCGCTGTCGTTGAGTTTGTGGAAAGTTGGTATCACATGGAGAGGGGCTGTTTTTCTTCGGGGCTTACTCTGTTGTCGTTGTGATAGAGCGACAGGTTTTCGCTTTTACGATTCATCGAACGAGTCGGGCATGGGGACGTGAATTTTTTGCGGTGAGCACTGGTTGAAGGTTAGTGGCTATCGCCAGGGGGTGTTGATCATGACCGGGACGGTCATGCCACGGTTGTGCCACGGTTATTGCCGGAATCTGTGGATTCGCACGAAAAAAGGCTCTCCGTGGGTGGAGAGCCTTTTGGGTGAAGCTGTGGCTTCTGCCTTCTTGGCTAGGGCTTACTTGTAGAGTGGACCGTAGTTTTCGCAGGCGCGGAAGTCTGCGCCTTCGAGGTCGGAGGTGCCGTGTGCTGCCCAGGAGGATGGGCGGAAGACTTGGTCGTCCTCGAGGTTGTGCATGTATACTGGGATACGGAGCATGGAGGCGAGGGAGAGGAGGTCTGCACCGATGTGGCCGTAGCTCATGACACAGTGGTTGGCGCCCCAGTTGTTCATGACGGAGTAGGTGTCGCGGAAGACGCCTTTGCCGGTGATGCGTGGGCAGAACCAGGTGGTCGGCCAGGTTGGGTTGGTGCGCTCGTCGAGGGCGTCGTGGACGTTGTCTGGAAGCTCGACGGTGACCCCTTCAGCGATCTGAAGGGCTGGGCCGAGGCCTTTGACGAGGTTCAGACGAAGGATGGTGGCTGGCATGCCGCCCTTGGTCTTATAACGCGTGCTCATTCCGCCGCCAGGGAAGTATTCGGTGATGGATGGGTGCCAGGTGGTTTCGCTGAGGCAGCTTTCGACTTCCTCGTCGGTGATTTCCCAGTGTGGCTTCATCACAGGGTTCCCGTCGGCATCGCTCATTTGGCCGGTGCCATCGAGGGTCGCTGGGCCGGAGTTGATGAGGTGGAGCAGACCACCTGCGGCGTCGCCGCTGAGCTTGTGACCGGAGACACGCTCGACGGCTTCTGGGGACCAGTAGGTGCGAAGGTCCGCGAAGATCTGGGCGGTGTTGGTAAGGAGGTTACCGAACATCATGGACACGGCGTTCAGCGCGTCGTTCTCGGTCGCCATTTGGTATGGAGCACGCTTGCCGTTCCAGTCAAAGGAGGTGGTGAGCATCGCTTCCATGAAGTCGCCGTTCGGGTAGTTGTCCGTCCACTGACGTTGGCCTTGGAAGCCAGCGCAGAGGGCGTTCCAGCCGCGTGCTTCTTCTTGGAACCCTTTCTCTGCGAGCTTAGGATTCCCCTCCATGAGGTCACGGCAGATGAGGAACATTTTGACGGAGATGTCCCACTCGTGGGCGTGGTCTTCGGCAGAGCGTTGGGTTTCTGGGCTGTTGTAGTCCTTACCCTGCACGCACTTGTCAGCAACCCACTCCTTAGCGAGCGCAAGCTCTTCCTCGTCGTAGATGCCTTTTTCGATTCGACGAACGACTTCGGTCATGTCGATGGCTTGTGAGTTCATCCCGAGGTATTCCTGGAAGAAGTCTGGATCGACGACGGAACCAACGATGCCCATAGAGGTGCCACCGATGGAGAGGTAGGAACGGCCCTTCATCATCGCGACGGCAAGACCGGCGCGCGCGAAGCGGAGAAGCTTCTCCTGCACGTCCTCTGGGATGCTCTCGTCACCACCGTCCTGGACGTCCTTACCGTAGATACCGAAGGCTGGGATGCCCTTCTGCGTGTGACCTGCGAGAACGGCTGCGAGGTAAACCGCGCCTGGACGCTCGGTGCCGTTAAAGCCCCAAACCGCCTTAGGAACGTGAGGGGTTTGGTCCATGGTCTCTGCACCATAACACCAGCAAGGCGTAACGGTGAGGGAAACCCCAACGTTCTCCGCGCGGAACTTATCAGCACATGCCGCGGCCTCTGCGATCCCGCCGATGCAGCCATCAGAGATCACACACTCTACAGGGGAGCCATCAGGGTATTTGAGGTTCTCAGAGAGGAACTTAGCGGCGTTCTCTGCCATGGCGTAGGTCTGGCCCTCTAGAGACTCACGAACACCTCCATAACGACCGTCGATCGTCGGACGAATACCAATTTTTGGGAATTTGGACATAATTAATTCAGATAGTTATCAGCAGCACCTAGAGTGCCCGAAGACCACCAGATACATGCATCAGAGCCGTCATATAAGTCATGCTCTCCCAAAAATACCACCATTAATTTAGGGAAAAACGTCCGCCATTCCCCAGCCGTATGCCCGCGTCCTGACTGATAAGGCTTGCATTTGGCGTGAGAATGCCATGGGGTAGGGGATATGAGTAAGCTCGCTCCTCGGCACATTATCACGCCCCTCCTTCTGATCGGTGGGGGGATCCTGGCGGTATGGCTGTACCAATGGGAGCTGGCGCAGGTAGAGCAGCATATCCGCAATGTAGCAGAGGCCAGTCGGCTAGCCCATCAGCTCCGTCCTGTGCTCCTGGCGCTCCTCGCTCTCGTGCCGGGACTCGCAGCGCTCTACTACCTTTACGCAGGGATCTTAGATCGGTATATTTTCCGCCGCTTTCTCAGCACCTTTGGGATCGGGATCTTTGCCTTTCTCCTCATCTGGGTGCTGTTAGAGATCGATAACACTCGGGGCCCGATCAAAAACGCAGACCTCTCCTTTACCCAACGTGCAGGGTATTACCTGGTGCAGTTCCCTTACGCGCTCAGCCTGCTCATGCCCTTTGTCCTGCTGCTCTCTACCCTCTTTACCCTCGGGCAGCTCTCCGCCAGCCGGGAGCTGATCGGGATGACGCAGACGGGGCGCGGGTTTCTGCGGATCATTCGGACCATCATTGTCATCAGCCTGTTCGCCTCGCTGGTGATGGGGATCTTTAACTACCACTGGAACGCGGCGGGGCTGGCGCATAAGGAGGGGATGGAAGATGCCGCTCAGTATGAGACCTTTACCCGCGCTCGTAGTCTGATCTACCATGACAGTAGCTCGGAGCGGCTCTGGTACATCGGGCTGTTCCCTACCGAGGCATTCCAGGGAGCCCCCCTGCGCAATGTCGAAATCACCACCCCTGGCTTAGGCGACCTCCCTACGCAACGCCTGAGGGCAGACTCCGCCTCCTGGGACCAGGAAACGGGCGTATGGACGCTCACGGGGGCCCACTCCATTCAGCTTACTGGTAGTGTAGCCCCCAGCTATACGGACTCGGCAGACCCACTCATCATTGCGGACTGGAGCGAGACCCCCGCCCAAATCCTGGCGGCAGGTCTCCCTGCGGACACCCTGGGCATCCCCGAGCTGCAAGACTGGCTCCGCACGAACCCGAACTCCCCCTGGATCGCGCGCCAGCCCTACATTGCGCAGCTGCATTGCCATCTCTCCAGTCCTGCCACCTGCCTGCTCGCCATTATGCTGGCGGCGCCCATGGCGATCACCTTCTCCCGCCGAGCTACCACTTCTGGCGTTCTCACTGCTCTGGTGCTCTTTCTGCTCCTCTTCTTTGCTAACGAGATCTTCCGTACCATGGGGAGTAACGGGCACCTCCCACCACTATTAAGTGCCTGGTTGGGTAACACCTGCTTTGCCCTCCTAGGTGCGGTCCTGATCTACCGCCGGGTAGGAGGGCAGCCTATCGTCCAGTCTGTAAAGGCGTGGATGACACGGTAAGCATCGTCTCGATCAGGGCATAGGGTTGGCATACCTACCTGAATAGTTACTCCCTATCAAGGAACGGTTTTCAACTGCGTTGGTGACGGAGTGTAGGCGTCCAGCATTGTCGTTGGGAGAGGATGTACTCGCTGCGCTCTAGGGTGGTTGATGACGGCGAGACGCCGTCACTCCCCTGAGCAGTGGAACGCCTAAGTTCGACAAAGGAAAGGACGTAAGAAATAGTTCGTGCACGGTGGGTGGATCTGTGGTTGTAGTCTGGGCTAGATGGTTACTCTTTTGATCAGAAATGCGGGTGAGTCACAGGCGCTCCTACAGTTAGCACTCCGAGCTGCACGCGGGCTGGGGCGGCCGCTGTCGTTGTTGCTCCTGACCCGCCAGACGACGGAGCAGGTCCGAGCACTGAAGGAGAAGGATCCGGTATGGATGCAGGAACTGAATGTGGCGGGAGTCGCGGAGGTGATGGTCTGTGGAGGGGCACAGCGTCATGACCTCGCAGAGGGGTATCTGAAGCAGAACGAGCCTAGGCTCCTGATCCTGGGCAAGCACTTAAGTGCCCATGCGGAGACCGAGGACGCGCATTTCTCCCGCCATCTCTATGACTCCCTCGCGTGCCAAACTCTGCTGGTGCGGCTGACGAACAATGGCACTGATATTGCGGACCACATGCCGGTGCTGGTCTCCTGTGGTGGTGGGCCGCACACGACCCGGGCCCTAAAGCTAGCCCATGCCATCGCGGGGAGGCATACCGTGGCGCTGCACAGCACGGCGGATGTGGATGCGGTCTCTACGGATCAAGCCACGGCGCGCTTACATAAGATTCTGCGCCGCGCGGGGCTGTCCCCTGACGAGGTGATCTGTAGGATCGTGCTGGGGACTAACATTCCCGCGATTCTGCGCCATGAGGTGGAGACGGCGACAGAGCAGGGGCGCCCGTATTCGATGCTGCTGCTGGGGTATAGCCCGCGCCGAGGGATGCGGGGCAAGCTCTTTAGCACCCTACCGGACTCCCTCATTAATAAGACGGGGCTGTCGCTGGCAGTGATTCGG
The DNA here is from genome assembly GCA_964455925.1 of uncultured Verrucomicrobiales bacterium. Taxonomy (GTDB): domain Bacteria; phylum Verrucomicrobiota; class Verrucomicrobiia; order Verrucomicrobiales; family Akkermansiaceae; genus WTJZ01. The sequence goes on from CAYWAG010000003.1 coordinate 5,536, forward strand.
GCGTCGCGGCCGGTATCGGATCGTGTTAAGAGCTTCTTTGGGCGGCGTATCCGTCTGAGTATTCCGCAACTGGAGCGGGAGGAGCGGATCGCACTGTTTGAGGAGATCGAGAGTAAGTCGGTCTGGTCGTTTGACTTTGCCACCCTGATGACCCTGGCGGCGCTGGTAGCTGGGCTGGGGTTACTGGCGAACTCTGGGGCGGTGGTGATCGGGGCGATGTTGATCGCGCCGTTGATGATGCCCCTGATCGGCAGTGGTCTGGCGCTGGCGCAGGGGCATAGCCCGCTGTTTAGGAATGCGTTTTTAGCGGTGATTCGGGGGTTCCTCGCGGCACTGGTTACGGGGCTGTTACTGGGGCTGCTGGCGCGCACCTTTCACATTCCGCTTACAGGGGAGCTGGCGGCGCGGGGGAACCCCTCGCTGTTAGATTTGGGGATCGCCTTTGTCTCTGGGATCGCGGCTTCTTACTGCATTGCGCGCCCGAACCTGACAGGAGCCCTGGCGGGCGTGGCGATCGCGGCAGCATTAGTGCCTCCCATCGTCACGACGGGGATCTGCCTGACGTTGGGCGAAATGGAGGTCGCGATGGGGGCGGGTCTGTTGTTCGGCACGAACGTGGTCGCGGTAATCTTAGGAGCCGCGCTGAACTTTATCCTCGCAGGGATCTATGGACAAGGGCGCACCGGAGAGCATGGGCGGCGGTTTATTATCATCCTAGCACTGGCATGCCTAGGGCTAGCCGTGCCGCTCACCTCTGTCCTCCTGCGTAACATTCCACAGCTGGAGGAGACGCTCACGCATTTACCCGCGCGTGAAGAGCGCCTCCGCAGTGCACTGCCACCTGGCGCCCGGCTCGATAGTATGTCACAGGAGTTGCGCAGTGGTCATACCTGTTATGAGCTCGTCATCAGTGCCCCGTATCAGCTAACGCCAGAGCATGTTGCCCACATTCGCCAGGTCCTGGCAGAGACCACGCCAGACACAGCGGTAAAGGTCCAGATAGAGAATAAGATCGTGCTGGGGGATGTCCCGCTGCCGGAGTAATCAGGACACATCTACGCTCATTACTGGTGGTGCGGCGTGGTCGCCCGCCTGTCCACTCCCGCCCCTTTTTACGTCATCTGCATAGCATCCAGCGGAAATCAAAATAAAAAAGCATTGCACGCCTGCCATCGCACACTAATATTTGGCGCATGGTGCAGACCGATAACACCCCTTCTCTCGAGCAGATCCAGCATGGCTTCCGTGCAATGGTAACCTCTCGCACGTTAGAGAACAAGCTCTCCAGCCTGTATAAGGCAGGGAAGATCGTGGGTGGGGTTTACCTCGGCAAAGGGCAAGAGGCGATCAGCGCCGCCCTGGGGACCGCCCTGGAGCGCGGCAAGGATGTTTACGCTCCCCTGATCCGTGACCAGGCTGGGCGCACCGCCTTTGGGGAGGAGTTACTGGATGTGACGCGCACTTACCTCGGGAAGGTCACCGGCCCCATGCGGGGACGCGACGGGAACATTCACCGTGGACGTCCGACGGAAGGCATGCCTGCGATGATCAGCCACTTAGGAGCCTCTCTTTCATACATTACGGGCATGCTCTTTGCCCGCCGGCTCCGTGGTGAGCTCGGTGACAGCATCGGCGCGGCGACCTTTGGGGATGGGGCGACCTCCACGGGAGCCTTCCATGAGGGGCTAAACCTCGCGGCGGTGGAGAAGCTGCCCGTGATCGTGCTCGTCGTGAATAACCGGTTTGCCTACTCCACGCCTAATGACCGCCAGTTCGCCTGTGATAACCTCGTCTCTCGTGCAGCAGGGTATGGCATCCGCGGGCACCACGTGGACGGCACGGACTTCCTCCAGTGTATGCAGACCCTTAACGAGGCTGCACATGCCGCACGGAATGGGGGTGGCCCCCAGCTGATCGTGGCAGATGTGCTCCGTCTCTGTGGTCATGGTGAGCACGATGATGCTAAGTATGTCCCGCAGCACCTTTGGGACCAAAGCCGCGACTGTATGGACGTGGCGGAGCAGCAGCTCGTGGCCCAAGGGTTCCTCACGCCAGAGGAGATCGCGACGATGAAGACGGAGGCACGTGATGCGGTGCAACAAGCCGTAGCCATCGCCCAGCGCGACCCGATCCCAGATCCCTACCAGGACGACTGGCAAGCCCTAGCCCCGCAGTCGTAGTTCCGCTATTTAGTCATCGCCCTGCTCTGTCCCCTCTCATTTTTTTTAGCCTCTTAGCCCTTCGCCTTCACTCATGTCTCTCACTTACATAGAAGCCATTCACCAAGCTCAGCGTGAGCTCCTTACGGAGCACCCTGAGGTCTTTATCTACGGACAGGACGTCGGGCAGTTTGGCGGTGCCTTTAAGGCTACGCGTGGACTGTCCGATGAGTTCCCGGGGCGCGTCATTGACTCACCGATCTCTGAGGATGCGATGGCAGGAATGGTGATCGGGGCGGCAGTAGAGGGCGCCCGCCCGATTCTGGAGATGCAGTTTGCCGACTTCTCGTCCGTGGCGTTTAACCAGATCGTGAACCAAGCCGCGACCCACTATTACCGAACGGGCGTGAACATCCCGCTCACCGTGCGCCTGCCCTCCGGTGGCACACCTGGCTCTGGCCCGTTCCATAGCCAAAACATGGAGAGCCTCTATGCCCACTACCCCGGGCTGATCGTGGTCACCCCTGCCACTGTGGCAGATGCTTATGGCATGCTTAAGCAGGCCGTGATGCTGGATAACCCCGTCATGTTCTGCGAGCATAAGTTCCTCTATAACTGGCTCCGCACAGATGAGCTAAAGACGAACGCGCTCCCCATCGGGCAGGCCCGCATCGTACGCTCTGGTAAGGACGCCACCATTGTGACCTATAGTGCGATGGTGCATGAGGCGGTCAAGGCCTCTGAGATGCTAACCAGTGATGGCTGGAACATCGAGGTCGTGGATCTCCGCTCCGTCAAGCCCATCGACCTAGACACCATTATGGCGTCTGTCGCACGCACCGGGCGTCTCCTGGCCCTGGGTGAGAGTTACCCCTGGGGGGGAGTGACCGCCGAGGTCGTCTCCCAAGTCGTAGCAGAGGGCTTCCACCTGCTAGATGCGCCTCCGATGCGCCTGAACTCTAAGGATACTCCTGTTCCCTATCATCCGGACCTCTGGGCGGCACACCGTCCGACGCCAGAGTCCATCGTGGCTGCGCTTAAGCACCTCCTCCGTCTGTAATCTACCCTCCTCCTAATTTTTTTTCTCCTATGCCTCAAGTTGCTATCACTATGCCCCAACTCGGTGAGTCCATCGCCGAGGCCACCATTGTTAAGTTTCTCGTTGCCCCTGGTGACACCGTGGAGGTGGACCAAGAGATCATCGAGGTAGAGACGAACAAGGCCACCATGGCAGTCACCACCCTCTGTGGCGGAACGGTCACGACCTTCCATGGAGAAGAGGGCGTGAGTTACGCCGTAGGGACACAGCTCGGGATCATCGAGGCGACCGATGCCGAGATCGATGCCACAGGCGTCTCTCCTATCGGGAGCGATGCCAGCTCCCAGGCGCAGACTCCAGACACCACTGATGGCGACGATGAGCAGCAGCTCATCTCCCAAACCCTCTCACATGGCGATAACCCCGCCATCCAGAAGCAGAGCCAGCAGGACATCCCAGATGCCATCGCCATCGAGCCAAACGTCCACGGTCTCCCTGTCCCAGTAGGCACTAAGGGCGCCAACTACCTATCCCCCCGTATGCGCGCCCGTATGGACGAGCTAGGGCTACACGCCGCGGATATCTCTGCCATTCAGGGGAACGGCGCGGGTGGCCGTGTCACGATCGAGGACCTAGAGGCATTCCTCACCAGCATCGAGGATTGGCCCAAAAGTAAGGCCTCTCCCATGCGTCTCGCCGTCGCAGATGCCATGCGCCGCTCCTGGACCCGCCCGCTGGCGACCGTAGGGATGCCTGTCGTCCTCGATAAGGTGCTAGCCCACCGTAAGCAGCAGTCACCTAAGCCCGGGCTGACCCTCTACATTCTCCGTGCCTTTGCCCTCGCGCTAAAGGAGGACCCCACATCCGCAGGGTATCTCATTGGGGAGAACATTGTGCACCCCCGCGCCTTTGACATTGGCGTCGCAGTGCAGGTCGACGACGGCGTAGTAGTCCCTGTCATCAGAAATGCGGATGCCAAGACCGTGCCACAACTCAGTGCCGAGTATGCCGAGCTCGTCGATAAGGCGCGCGAACGTAAGCTAGGGAAGGAAACCTTTGAAAAGGGCATCGCCACCGTGACGAACTTTGGCACCTTTGGGCTCGTCTCTGGCACCCCCATCCCGCTACCAAACGAGACCCTCATCCTAGGCCTAGGCGCTGGGGTGAAGAAGCCCGTCTGGAGCGATGAGGCAGGAGCCTTTATCCCCGTAATGACCAGCGAACTCGTCATCACCTTTGATCACCGCGTCGTAGACGGAGGCGGTGCCGGTATGCTCCTACAAAAGATCCGCGACTTCCTCCAGCAGCCTGAGAAGCTCTAAGCCCGCATGGCTGCAGTAATTGTGGCATGAGCATCTTGCTCATGATTGTCCCTTCCAGGCGTTAGCCACGGACTGTCTCTTTTCTGTCCGCTGTACTCATATGCCGAGAGCCAAGAAGGGCAGTCAGTGGCAGGATAATCCTCCGTATTGTGGTTCAAATCATCTAGGTTCCCCCCCTATTGATACGAAAAAGCCCGCTCCTGACTAGCAGGGAGCGGGCTGGATGGGGGGCTTCTCGTTAAGCCTGTGGGGGGGCTTAGCCGATCGCGACGCGGCTGAAGCGTGCGATGCTGAGCTCTGTGCCAGCTGCCTTAGCAACCTTCGCGACGAGATCCTTAACCTTAGTGTCAGGGTCCTTAACGAAGCCTTGCTCTAGGAGGCATTGCTCAGAGTAGAACTTGCTGAGCTTACCAGGGAGGATCTTCTCGATGAGGGCGGCAGGCTTGCCTTCGGCCTCGAGCTGCTTAGCTGCGATCGCCTTCTCTTCCTCGATGAGCTCTGCAGGGATGTCCTCACGGGAGAGACCTGCAGGGGCAGCCGCTGCGATGTGGAGACAAACGTCCTTCACAAGCTCCGCAACATCAGCGTTACCTGCAACGTCAGCACCAGCAGTGACCTCTAGGAGAACACCGACCTTACCGCCCATGTGGATGTAGGAGGTAACGAGACCTTCGGCAGAGAGGGAGTAACGAACGAAGTCAGAGACAACGAGGTTCTCACCAAGCTCAAGAACCTTAGCCTTGATGTAGGAGTCAACCGTTCCGGTTGGGTGTGGGATCGCAAGAGCGCTCTCAATGTCTGTGGCGTCAGAGTTCACAAAGATCTCCGCTACTTCGTCGACGAGGGACTTGAAGTTATCGTTGATCGCTACGAAGTCTGTCTCACAGCTGAGCTTAAAGAGGATACCTGTCTTACCATCAGCAGAGATCTTAGTCGCTACGGCACCTTCGGTTACTTCGCGGTCAGCTTTCTTTGCTTGCTTAACAGCGCCACGCTCACGGAGGAGCTTGACCGCTGCATCGATGTCTCCACCGGATTCAGTGAGAGCCTTCTTACATTCCATCATCCCCACGTTTGTTTTCTCGCGGAGTTCTTTTACTAGTGATGCGGTGATAGCCATAGTAGTGTTATGCTAGGGTATTAAGTGTTATAGGGCGGGTTACGCCTTGTTCGCGATGACGATGCCGTCAACGAGGTTCTGAAGAAGGATACGGACGGAACGAATAGAGTCATCGTTACCTGGGATCGGGTATGCGACCTTTTGTGGATCACCGTTGGTGTCAACGATGCCAACTACTGGGATCTTAAGGCGGGTCGCCTCTGCCACTGCGATGGACTCCTTAGTCGCATCGACAACAACCATAGCATCTGGGGCCTTATCCATGTCACGAACACCGTCAAGGTTACGACGAAGCTTAACTTCCTCACGCTTAAGCGCGGAGAGCTCCTTCTTAGACATGGACTTAAACTCAGGCTGCTTCTCGATGGTCTCGAGGTACTTCAGACGCTCGACAGACTTACGGATAGTAGGAAGGTTTGTGAGCATACCACCAAGCCAACGGTAGTTGACGTAGTATTGATCGGCTGCTTCTGCCGCTTCCTTAACAGCATCTTGGGCTTGCTGCTTACAGCCTACGAAGAGGATCTTCTTACCCTTGCCCGCAAGGTCTGAGAGAAAGTTTGACGCGGAGTCAAGCGCGGAGAGAGTTTGGTTCAGGTCTACAAGGTGGATGCCGCCTTGGGAACGAAGAATGTACTTCTTCATCTTAGGGTTCCATCTCTTCGTCTGGTGTCCGTAGTGAACACCCGCTTCTACCATTTCTTTTAGGATATCTTCCATTGTAATATAGGGGGTATGCCAGACCTTGATTCAGGTCTAGCGCTGTTGGGGTTCATGCGCGTCTAGCCTCGCTAAACTCCAGTTGTTTATATGGCGCACATTCTCAAGCGAGGGACAGGTGTTGTAAGCCCATCTTTCCCGCCCTGGCAAGGACTTTTTTAGGATTCGGCAGACAGGGCGATGAGCAACGAAAAGCCAGCCGAACTCCACTCATCAAGGCCGATCCCGAGGTCCTGTAGCGGAGTGCAAAGACGCGACGATCGCGCAGTTTTTGAACAATAAAAGCCTGACTTTCCAATCTTCTTTGCGTCTGTGCGGTTCACAATCAACTGTGGAGTTAAAGTTGGTGACGGCGAGACGCCGTCCCCCCCCCCCCTTGACTTATGATCGCTTTTTAGTCTCACCTGAATCGTTACTATTGCGCAACATTCTTAGCGGGATTTAGTGCCCCTTTCGTGGTTTTGCTTGCCACAGTGAGGCCGCGTCCTTCCCTCAGATTGTCCTGATTCAGGCGTGGCTACACATCCGTAGCGCAATTCTGTTTTACATCTGCTTATGTCTCTGGTAACACTCTGATCATAATGAACTCCCATCGTCCTTTACTCCGCGCTCTTACGGCGCTCTCGCTGTCTTGCCTGATCGGTGCTGCTAACCCTAAGGCTGCTCTGGAAGCACATATTAAGTCGCTGAAGCCGACGCAGGTCCAGAGCTTTAACGAGTCCATAGCGGAGGCACGTCGCCTGATTATGCAGAAGCGGGTGTTCGAAGCCATGGAGCCACTGCAAGTGGCGACAGATATTATCCCAGCACACCCTACATTAGTGCTCCTACAGGCAAACGCGGATGTTCTGTTACGTAAGCTGGACAGCGCGGAGGAGCGGCTACAGGGGCTCATGAAGGACTATCCTTATGACTCGGGAGTGGTGTTTAACCTAGCTGAGGTGTATTTCATCCAGTCGCGATGGGATGATGCGATTACTTACTTTACTAAGGCGGCTGAAATCATGGCTGCCACGCAGCAGAAGCAGTTGCACACGCTGACCGAGTTTAAGATCTACATCTGCCATAAGAAGAAGGGGAATGTAGAGGTTGCGACAGAATACGAAGAGCAGTTTGACTTTACCTCCGACACTCCTGCGTACTATATTTCCCAATTCATCAAGCACAGCCATGCAGAGGATGAGGAAGAGGCGCAGCGCTGGCTAGCCAAGGCTAAGCGCATCTTCTCATCACAAGAAATGGGGATTTGGGAAGATACGCTTAAGGAGGCCGGATACGTCTCTACCATCATTTCTGGCGGTGACCGCTACTTTAATAAGGAGCAGTAGGAAGGGAACTACTCGAGAGGTTTTTTGAACCGCAGAGGCTCAGAGACACAGAGAGAAGTAGTTAAAGGGGGGAGTCCGTAATTCTAGTCTATTTGTACCGGCTTTAAGGGAGAGCACCATAAACCATTAGGAGTAGCCTTTGGGAGGTGAAAGGCACCTCCTGACACTGTATGATATTCGGATCTACGCCTATGCTAACGAGACACTCGATCGGATTGGAACTCTGGCTATCCATCAGATAAAGTCACACCCACTTTTCAATCTTCTTTGCGCCTTTGCGGTTCAAAATCAACTACGGAGTTAAGGTTGGTGACGGCGAGACGCCGTCACTCCCCTGCGTTGTGACTGCTTACCCTCGGAGTTCTTCTAGAACTCCGGTGGAGTCGCCAAAGCTATCTGCCTTAACGCCAGATCCCTTTAGTAGGCTTAGCCAGAGGTTACAGAGCGGGGTTTGCTCCTCCTTTGCTACGATGTGGCGTCCTTGGGTAAAGCCTGCACCACCACCTGCTACTAGGGTAGGGCAGTTATCGAGGTTATGGAGGCTGCTGATGTTACTGCCAAAGACCACGGTGGAGTCATGGAAGAGGGTTTGGCCGTTAGAGGTCTTAGAGGAGAAGAGCTTATCAAAGAAGCCCGCTAGTAGTTCCGCGTGTGCCTTATCTCGGCGCTCGGAGGTCTCCTTTGGCGCGCCGCCGCGCTCCGAGTAGTGGCTCATGTTATGGGCGGTGACAGAGCCCCCTATACTTTGGAGGAAGGTGTCTGCAGGGAGGCGATAGGAGAAGACGCGTGAGGCATCTACCTGCATCGCGGCGACCATGAGGTCATAGATCATCTCGATCTCCTTCTTCCCCTCTAGGGTGGACTGAGGCTCTGATACCTTGAGGGCGGGTTGTTTCTTGGGCACCCCGATCCACTTCTCATCCTTAGCGAGGCGGATCTCGATATCACGGAGGGACTGCACGTATTCCTCCAGCTTTTGGCGATCCTCGTGGTTAATCTTGCGGTGGATCGACTTCACATCAGAGAAGACCGCATCCAGCACACTGCGCTTATCTGCGATCATGGCTTTCTGCTCCTGGATGGAGGTCGTAGGGTTAGAGAACAGGCGGTGATACATTTCCAGCGGATTCATCAGCCCTGCTACGGGCTTCCCTCCATCATCCCAGGAGAGGGAGAGACCAGGGCCATGCCCTGATGCGGGAGTCTGGGTCTTACTACCACTGATGGTCATAGACGAGAAGCGTGTCTGCAGCCCCAGCTGGTGGGCGGCTACTTGGTCTACAGAAATGGTGTTATGGAAGGACTTACCAGGAACGGCGTTCTGGTTTGCCCCGGTGAGCCAGAAGGTGCTCCCGGCATGACCATTACGTGAGTACTCGTGTGTGAGGTTCTGAATCACAGAGAAGGCTCCTTGGTGCCGCGCCAGAGGGGAGAGTCCCTTAGGGAGCTTATACCCCTTACCGGTATCGTTAATATCTGGGAACCAGCTGCTACGGGTGACCCCAAACCCCATCCCTAGGAAGACGAGCTTCTTAGCCCGCGCTGGGGCGACGGCTTGTGCTGACGCGGGACCAGCCATAAAGGACTGCAAGAAGGGGAGCTGGATCAGCCCCACACTACTCCCGATAAACTTACGACGGTTAAATTCTCCGATACTCATATTCTCTCTCTGTTTAGGTTTTTTTGGGTGTGTGTGTTATTGCTGTTACTTACTGACGAACTTATCTGACAGCACGATCTGCGTGATCAGGTCCTTCAGTCGGTAGCCCGTAGGCTGGGTTTTCTTTAGGATCTCCTCGGCGAGATCCTTATCTGTGAACTGGAATTGACGCCCGAGGCTGTAGCTGAGCAGCTCCTCAATGAGGACATTGGCAAACTGTGCGTCCTGCTTAGCCACCGCCTTACGGAGACCATAGTAATCCATGAATGAGTCCCCTAGCGGGAGCCTCCCGCTGGAGTCTATCCGGAGCTCCTTCTCCTTACCATTATACTCTGCGACCTCCTTTGTGCGCCAGCGCCCGGCGGCATCAAACTGCTCTAGCCCCATGCCTACAGGGTCGATGTATTGGTGGCACTGCGAGCACTGTGGTGCCTCGCGGTGCATCTTTACCATCTCGCGCACACTCATAAAGCCGTCCTTTACTCGGTCAAGCTGTGGAATGTTCGGTGGTGCCGGTGGTGGAGCAGTGCCGAGCAAGTGCTTAAGCACCCACACTCCGCGCTCTACAGGGGAGCTGTTTACCCCATCAGAGCCGATGGCATGGAACGCTGCCATGCCGAGAAATCCGCCACGAATGGAGTTCCCCTTGAGGTCGACCTTCCGGAAGTGAGAGCCCTGGACCCCCTGGATCGCGTAGTGGTCTGCCATCACATTGTTGATCACGATGTAGGGTGCATGGAGGAGGGCTTTGGAGGGGTAGTTGTGGTCGATGGCGTACTTAAAGGACTCGTACATTTCCTTCATAGATGCGTCGATGACGGCATTATCAAACCCATTGTGCTTGTGCGTATCGAAGGGGAACATCCCAAGGCGATCCATGCCGAGCCATTGGAAGCAGAACCCCTTGATAAAATACATCGAGCGCGGATCCTCTAGGAGGCGCTCCACTTGGCGAGTCAGTACTGAGGCTCTCTTCAGAGAGCCGTTCTTAGCCGCTGCCATGAGTTCCTTATCTGGAGGGCTGCCCCACAGGAAGTAAGAGAGTCGCACCGCGAGGTCCTCAGCGGGCACGGTCTTCTTATCACCACCCTCTACCATGTAGAGAAAGCTCGGCGAAGTAAGGGCTAATGCCATAGGGTCGATCAAAGCCTCCTGGAGAGAGTCTCCATCCTCACGGTTCTTCTTGTAACGGAGGCGAAGGCGGGAGAGGTATTCGGGAGAGGCATCCTTGCCTCGGAAGGCGAGCTTTGTGTAACGCTCGAGAACGGCCTTTACATAGGTCTCCTCGTCAATCCCGTCTGGACGCTCCGGGAGAAAGTACTCCATTTGGTGCGTATAGCCAGAGTTTAGTCCCGAGGTCTCTACCTCTACCCAGTCTACCCAGACGCCGATGGGGGTGTAGGGTTGCCCCTTCTTACGGTAGATGTGACGGTCTGTGGCGGAGCCGGGTTGATAACCCCGTTGATAGAGCGCGATCCTGAAGTCTTCTGCGCCATCTGGGATATCAAGCTCGACCTCGATAATCTCCGGCTTGCCGACGGGAGCCTCGATCTTGACCTCCCCTAGCCGTCCGCCTCCACGCCCTAGGAGGTTGATCTCGAGGTAATTAAAGCGAGGGTCTTCTACTTCATATGCACCAGCTCGTATGCGGAGCTTGACCTTCTCTTGCGGCTTAGTAGCGATGCTAGGAGTAATGATCTTATGTGGTCCGTTGACCTCTTGGATAAAGGTAATGGCGATGCCCTCTGCGGTCTCTGGGCGGGTTACTAGGTCGTCTAAGACATCGGCGATTTTTTGCTTAAACTTAGCGGCGGCACCGCCTTTGGGGAGCTTGGCGATTTCTTGCTTTTTTTCTCGGAGGACTTTTTCCCACTTTTGTCTATTATAGGGTCCCTCCTCGGGTTCATACCTGATGATCTGAGGCTTCACCATAGCACGCTTCTGGGTAGCGAGGCGCAGGGAGTCCGTCGCCATCTTATAATACTGCTCGAACTGCCCGCTAGACATGAAGAGGGAGGCGCCCATGGTGTCGAACCCATTTTCGATTTGGTCATTAGGGAGGTGGTCGACATCTAGGCGGACGCCGGTGAGAGCCTCCATCGTGTTGGCGTATTCCCGTTGGTTGAGACGGCGCATGACGACCTTGCCGCCATCCTCGGCATGAATCTTACGGGCCTGCACCATCTTATAGGAGAGCTCAGTCAGGAACTTAGCCTTCTCCTTATCTGTAGGTTGGCTCTTATCCTTAGGTGGCATCTCGCCCGAACTCACGGTGTCTAAGATTTCTTGCCAACGCTCCGCGTCATGGATGGTCGACCCTAGATTATAATCGAGGCTCTCTAGGTTCACCCGCCCCTTTTTGGTCGCCTCATCATGGCAGTCATAGCAATGGTAGCTTAAGAACTCGCGTGCATTCTTAGACATGACCGCCTGAGGAACCTCGGCAGGCAGAAATGACAACGAAAGAGTAAAGAAAAGAAGTCCGAGAGGGCGCATAGTAGAAATATTATCAGTGGCGTGATGCTTTGTATGAGTATCCAACCATACTGTATGTATGCGGCTCGTGCCATAGAATAAGAAAAATTCCCAAAATAAATCTGAATTAATACCGCTTTTAGAAATTATACAAATTACGGAGCTTGCTCTTATTCTCTTTGGATCAAATCTTACCAGAGAATTTTGATGAGTGGTATAATTACAATACGGCAGGACCCTCGCCCCAAAAAAGCCAGAGGATTACTCCTCTGACCTATCAATACGTGCGCACCCTCAGGGGGAACGCTACGATGCTATGTTTTAGCGCTTGCGGTAGTGGGTGTGACCAGGCAGGCGCTTAGTGCGCTCCCAGTAGCCGAAGAGGTTTTGCTTCTCTGGCGCCACTGGGATCGGCGCGATGGAGAGGCTCTCGGCACTCATCTTATCAAGGGCTTGTGGGGTAAAGAGGACGGTCTGCCCCTTCTTTAGGTCGATCTCGTAGTGCCCTTGTGCGTTCGGGCTGACAGAGATCGCCTGGCCATCTATGGTGATGACAGGGTTAGCGATGTCAACGCTGACGATGCAGGGCTTCCCTGCGAGGCTCTCGATCTGCACAAACTGGGTCTTCCCAGCAGAGCGCTTGGCGGAGACAAGGAAGGCGCCTTGGCCGCGGAACTTATCAAAGGCGAGGTCTGGCCACTCTGTCGGGCAGGCAGGGAAGACGCGGAGCACTCCGCTCTTACGCCCATAGCTCTGCAGCAGCATGTCGTGGAGCGAGGTGCAGAAGGAGAGCGGGCTCTCGATCACAGGGTTACGTCCCTCGGCATACATAGTGGTAGGGGAGACGTTCTGGTGATTAATGAGGAAGTCCAGGTAGTAATACGCCATCTTCTCATCACCGAGCCACGCATACATAGACGCGGCACCAGTGGCGGTGTAGCCTGTCACAGGCATGGCGTCTACCTTATCCTTAGCGTCCTTCTGGCGGGTGACCTTTAGCCAGTGATCCACAGAGGTGCGTAGCATTGCTGCGCGCTCTGGGGTGTCTGGGACAACATCTGCCAGCGGGAAGAAGGGGAGGAGGTGTGAGTAGTGACGGTGCGGAATGTCAAAGGCGGTGTCACGAGCGATGCGGATACCGTTCTCATCCAGCTCGTAGGCAGGAATGCGGTCGAGCACGAGCTGCCACTTCTCCGCTAGTGGGTCGTTCAGGTTATGCTCAGCGTTGAGATCCACGAGGGTTTGCGCCGCCCACTTTAGGAGACCGATGGTGAAGTTACAGTTCTCATCCCATGGGGCAGGGTATTCTGGTGACCATGTGGCGGGGAGCTCGAGTGGCCCTTCACCCTTCAGGCGGTCCTCACCGAGCCAGTAGAGGTAGGTGTTCATGGTACGCTTAAGGTGCGTAAAGAACGGGCCAGCAAGACGGGCGTCATCAGCCGCATAGGTGCACTGGAGCCAGTAGTTATGCAAGAGCCAGCAGAGCATGTCTGGAGCCGTGCCTCCGTTCTGGGACAGGAAGTTCTGCGGGAAGCAGGTACCGAGGTGGTAGAGCTCGCCCTTTCCTTGCCAGGACTTAGGGAGGTTGTTAGGGAGGTTGCTCGCGTATTTATCGATGCTGTTGGTGAGGGAGTCACCGAGGGAAAGACGGTTAGAGGTAAGCTGTGTCCAGTATTGGAGCTGGACGTTAAGGTCACCCCAGACCATAGGCCAGAAGGTCGGCTCATACCATGGTCCCATAAGGTCTAGGATCGGCCCGTTTTGACGCATGGCAGAGCCTAGCTTATACATTTGGATCCAGTAGAACCCTTCTTTCTCTGGGTCGTTTAGCGTCAGGAAGCTCTGTGGGTAGTATGCGTGCCACCACTCGCGGTGCGTGGACAGGAAGGTGCCCGCCTGGAGGCGCGCCTGCGCCTGCTTCATAGAGGCGATGGTGATTTCTTGGCTATCCTTCTCTGGGAAGGAGTGGTGCACGGAGGCGAGGATCTCCTGTGCGCCAGCCGGCTCACCCGTGATGGTGTAGGAGGTCGTGGTTTCGCCACGGTGTTGGTAGAGCAGCTGCTTGCTCGCGGTGATGCCATCGACATCGGTCACGAGGGGCTTAGGAGGCATAGGGTATGGATCGTTCTTCATGCGATCCCAGGAGCCTCCCTTAGGACCACCACCACGCTCTAGGACGGAGCGGACGGAGGACTTAGGCTCGGCAGGAATCCAGGTGACTTTAACAGACTCACCATTCAGTGCCTTGACATTAACCTTGATGACATCCAGCCCGCTGTGCGCAAACCCACTGAGCTCATACGCGCCCTTAGTGGTGGTAATAGTGCCAGAAAGCTCCGCATTGTAGAGGCTCAGGGTCAGGTCCGAGCTCACGAGGTCACCGACAGACTCCAGCTGGAAGCGGCCCAGCGGCAGACGACAAGTGTAAACCCAGGTGTTCTCGCTGCCCTCATGTGGGAGGCGGTGGTCGTAATAATCATGACGACCTACATTCAGAGAGACTTGGTTCTTACCCGTATCTTCCTTATGGGTAAATAGGGTGAACCCGACATTACCGTTGCCGAGGTAGGGGGAGACAGCCCATTCGTGGGGGATGACGTCCCACTTCATATCGTGTTGGGAGAGGAATTTCTCATAATCGACTTCGGCCTTAACCGCAGCTGTTGCCAGCGAGCTGATCAGGGCACAAGCAGAGAGAAGTGCGTGGAGGAGTTTCATAATTTGTGAGTTTTTATACCTATGTTGGGTTTCGCTATATGTTAGTCTGCCAGCGTAATAAATGGACACTAGCCCCCATAAAAGCGCATTTTTCTCTCTCCATGACTGTCAGGCAATGGTGACCAGACGGATGAGTGCGGGACGACGGAGGGGTGGGTGTTCCTGCGCAAAACCCCTTGTTTGGGCGTGACAATGTGCTGCCTATACGCTGTGTATAGGGCATGTATTTATGGTCTAAGCTCTCAGGGAAGAAGTGGGAAGATGCGTGGGAAGAACGGTTTTATGGGAATACAAATGCAGTCATTGAGGAGATCAAAGGCGGCAAGAGTATTCGGGTACAAGTGTATTGTGAGACGGAGGCAGATGCCGTAGCGATCCAGGAGCAGTTCGGGGGATCTGTGACGGAGGTGAAGAGTGCTACCTGGGAAGAGCCGCAAGACCTCTCCCAAAAGCCCCTCCTTATCCGTGATCAGCTCGTCCTCACACAAACAGTGCAGCCGGAGGCACTGACCGCGCTGAAGGAGCAGTACCCACAGCGCCGCGTTATCAACATCCCTGCAGAGATGGCGTTTGGGACGGGAGACCACCCCACGACCGCTACCTGCCTACGCTACCTCACGGATTATGCGCAGGAGCAGCGCGCAGCCGAGCGTCGCTGGAAGGTAGCGGATGCGGGGTGCGGCACAGGGGTGATCGCTATCGCCGCGGATCTGCTCGGGGCGGCGGAGGTTTTCGCCTTTGACTTTGATGCCCATGCCGTCAAGGTCGCGCAGAAAAATATCGCTACGAACAACGCCACGCAGACCTCGGCAGAAACGCTGGATGTGTTTGACTGGCAGCCACAGCCACAATACCAGCTGGTGACCGCGAACCTCTTCTCTACTATTCTTCAGCAGGCCTTCCCCATCCTTAAGTCTGCCCTCACCCCTGACGGCACCATTATTATCTCTGGGATCTTAGCCTCCCAATGGGATGAGACCCGCGCCGCCGCCGAGACCGCTGGGCTCCTCTTCCCCGAGTTTAAAGGGCGCAAGTGGATCACCGCTCGTGGTCACCATGCTTAAGTCGTAACTCTTTAGAGCGGTAAACGATAAGTCGAGGAGCGCTCCCAATTTTTTGCCTTAGCGGAATAGTTACAACTCACATTACGGCGGTAACCGTGGCATGCCCATCTTGGGCATGAACGCCAGAAGGTATACTATTATAAGG
>CAYWAG010000004.1:0-21038 GCA_964455925.1 uncultured Verrucomicrobiales bacterium
CATCCTAGACCTACGACAATCCCGAACACGAAACGAGCAACGCACCTCCATGCGTTGCTCGTTCTGTTTTCCCGTGTTGTGGGTAGCTTACTTCTTGAGGAGATCGCGGATCTCGCCGAGGAGGACTTCCTGTGCTGGAGGTGCTGCCGGAGCGGCCTCTTCCTCCTCTTCTTTCTTCTTCATACCCTCGATGACCTTCTTCACGATGATGAACACGACGAACGCGAGCATGATGAAGGCGATGAAGTCAGAGACGGTTTGACCATAGGCGATGGCGACCTCTGGCTCCACAATGGAGGTTTCTCCCCCTTCAGTTTTAGTGACCGCTTCCTTAAGGACATACTTGAGGTCCTTAAAGTCGATCCCACCGAGCAGGAGACCCAGAGGGGGCATAATGACGTTGTCCACCAGGGACTTCACAACAGTGGAGAAGGCTCCACCAAGGATGAATCCAACAGCCATGTCGACGAGGTTGCCCTTAAAGGCGAATTCTTTAAATGATTTTAGCATAATTATTGGGGGGTGTAGGGGGCGATAGTATGGGGTGACGCACTAATGTCAATTCTATTGCTCCCCCTGGGGTTCAGAGGGTAACAGGGATGCCTGCCTCTAGGGGGATCTCGCGGAGCGTATCACCTATCTTTATCGTGGTGGTCTGGTCCTTCTTACTTACTAGTGTTACCTCAGTGACGGCTCCGTTCTGCCAAGCGAGGCTGACCTCGATCTGCCCCCGTAGGCGGATGCCAGAGAGGCTCCCTTCCGCCGCCCAGACTGAGGGGAGGGCGGGTAGAAGGTGGATCAGTCGGTGCCCTGCGTCGGTGACGATGTGGTTCTGCACGATCATCTCCGTGATGCCGGCGGTGGCGCCGAAGTTGCCATCGATCTGGAACGGCGGATGCGCGCAGAAGAGGTTTGCGTAGAGGCCTCCTCCTTTCTGCTCTCCCGGAACACCGCTAATGGTCGTGAGGTTATCGTAGATGACCTTGGCGCGGTCACCGTCTAGGAGGCGGGCCCAAAAGTTCATCTTCCATCCCATACTCCAGCCCGTGGCAGCATCCCCTCGGAAGTTTAGAGACTGCTTAGCCGCTGCGAACAGGTCAGGGGTATCCTGCCAGTTGATCTCATCCCCTGGATGGAGTGCCCACAGGTGGGAGACGTGGCGGTGCTTATTGTTGGGGTTATCCTTATCCTCTAGCCACTCTTGGAGCTGGCCGTGCTGCCCGATCTGGTTCGGGGCGATGCGTGGGAGCATGTCCTGAATTGTAGTGCAGAGCTCGGGGTCCACCTCTAGGATGGTAGCCGCCTGCAGGACATTGCGAAAGAGATCCCTAATGAGCTGGTGGTCCATGGTGGCTCCTGCCACTAGCCCTCCGTTCTCCGGCGAATGGCTGGGGGTGGCTATCAGCCAGCCCTTATCGTTACGGGGGTCTTCGATCAGGAAGTCCGTGAAGAAGACCGCGGCCTCACGCATCACAGGGTAGTACTTCTCTAGAAAGGCTCGATCCTCTCCATACTCGTAGTGCCACCAAATATGCTGACAGAGCCAGGCTCCACCAGTAGTCCAGATGCCGTGGTTAGCGGCATTAATAGGTGCGGTGCCACGCCAGAGGTCGAAGTTATGGTGCAGCACCCATCCGCGCGCATTGTAATGCTGCTGCGCGGTGCTCTGCCCCGCCTGGGCTAGCTCTAGGAGGGCGTCTAGGAGCGGGTAATGGCATTCTGCAAGGTTCGTCATCTCTGCAGGCCAATAGTTCATCTGGGTGTTAATGTTGACGGTATAGCGGCTACCCCAAGGCGGCGCGGTCTTATCGTTCCAGAGGCCTTGTAAGTTCGCTGGCTGGGTGCCTGGGCGGCTACAGGAGATCATGAGGTAACGCCCGTACTGGTAGATGAGGCTAGCCAGACCAGGGTCTGCGTCTTGCTCTGTGGCAGCGAGGAGGCGCTGGTCGGTCGGGAGTTGCTCTTGATCTGTGGATGGGAGCGAGATCGCGACGCGGTTATAGAGCGCTTGGTAATCCGCCTGGTGCTGTTGCAGTAGCTCTCCCCATGCCTTTGTGGCTGCCTGATCCATGAGAGCGGTGGCGAGCGCCTGTGGGTCTCCGCTGACATCGCGATAGTTGACGTAGCTGGTCTCTGCCGTGATGAGGAGGACCGCGCTGGTGGCTCCCTGGATGGTGAGGATCCCGTTGGCAGTGGTTACTTCCCCCCCGTCGGTCAGGGCCTTTAGAATTGTGTGGTAGCGCAGTGGGGTCTCTATCTGCACGGGAGCCTTAAACCGCTTCCCCTTATATTCCTTTACGAGTGTTCCGGCGTGATGAACCTCACTGTTATTGGTGGCTATAGAGCTAGCATCGCGGCCCTGTGGCGCGACGATGGCGGCGGAGAAGTCGAGCCGACCTGGCTGGTCTGCACTGAGGCGGATGGCGATGACATCATCTGGGTAGCTGGCGAGGATCTCGCGCGTGTAGGTGACCCCATCGACCACATAGGAGGTCGTTGCTAGTGCCTGCTCCAGAGAGAGGCTCCGCTGGTAATCCGTAACACGCTCATGCCCCATAAAGCTGAGCTCGAGCGTCGCGAGCGGCTGGTAGGGGAATTGGGCAAAGGGAACGGACATAAACCGCTGGTTCCCTAGCTTCTCCGCCTCCTGCTGCTGCCCCGCTAGGAGGAGTTGGCGGAGCGGATCCAGCACCCCCGATGCCTGCGGGTTTGCGTAATCACGGGGCTCTCCGGTGTAGAGTGTGTCTTCATTCAGCGCAATGCGCTCCTTGCTCGTCCCCCCATAGACCATAGCCCCTAGCCGCCCATTCCCGACGGGGAGAGCCTCAGTCCATACCTCGGCGGGTTGATTATACCACAGTGTTTGGTTAGGCGCGCCTGCGGTCACGGAGGTGGTAGACGACAGGAGGGCGCATGTGGTGTAGAGGAGTATGGCGGTGCGGTACATACGTTGTGCCAGGTTGAGAGGGGGATGTGTACTCTTTCAGATGCTGGATCTGTGCTGGAGGTGTCCGATCACTGCTTCCAGGCAGGGCGGATGTTACGGTTAAGCTCGGAGCTGATCTCCTTAAGCCGCTTAGTCATTCGCTGGACGCGCTCAGGGTGCTGGCTGGCGAGGTCTGTAGACTCGGCGCGGTCGGTATCGAGGTCGTAGAGTGCCAGGTTGTTGAGGTTAGGCTTCCTAGCGAGGATCTTCCAGTTCCCCTCGCGGTAGCCGAGCACGCCCCCTCGCTTAAAGTAGTAGAGCAGCTCCTTCCGTGGGCTGGGCACCTGTGGGTCGCGCAGGACAGGGGTGAGGTCTACCCCATCGATGGGACGCTTAGCAGGCACTGATGTCCCGATGAGGCTGGCGAAGGTGGGGAGGAGATCCATCGTGGTCATAAAGGCGTCGCTAGTAGTGCCGGCGGGGACCAGACCAGGAGCCTTAATGATGCAGGGAACACGCATCCCTCCCTCGTAGGAGGACATTTTCCCCCCACGGAGGTCTCCGGCAGAGCCACCATGATGCTTATAGGTCAGCCATGGCCCATTATCGGAGGTGAAGATGATGTAGGTCTCCTCTGTGAGTCCTAGCTCCTCGACTTTGGCAACAATGCGCCCGACCTCATTGTCCACGTGCTGGATCACCTGAGCGTAAGCCCGCTGAGGATCTGCATCATAGTAGTCCTCCGGCACATACAGCGGGATATGTGGCATGGAGTGCGCGAGGTAGAGGAAGAAGCGCTGCTCCTTATTCTCCTCTATGAAGCGGAGGGACTCATCGGTATAGCGACGGGTGATCGTGCGTTGATCCACGGGCTTCTCGATGACTTCCTCGTTCCTGAGGAGTGGTGGGTTCCATAGCGTTAGGGTGGTGGATTGGTCTCGCCACATCGCATCTAAGCTCTTGCTATTAGTCTGGGGCTTCTTCACCCCATCATGATTCATGTCGTTAGAGTAGGGGATGCCGTAGTAGGAGTCGAACCCGAAGTTACGAGGGAGGGTCTCTGCATGGTCCCCGAGGTGCCACTTCCCAACGCACGCCGTCGCATAGCCCTGAGACTTAAACAGATCCGCGATCGTGAACTCATCAGGGTTTAGCCCCTTGTTCTTCCCAGGGAAGAGGACGCCATCCTCCATCCCGATCCGGCGCGGGTAACAGCCCGTCAGCAGGGCCGCACGCGAGGGCGTGCAGACAGAGGAGGCTACGAGGAAGCTCGTGTAGCGCCCTCCCTCCGCCGCCAGCTGGTCTAGGACGGGCGTGTTGATCGTCTCTGACCCATAGCATGAGAGATCGGCATACCCCATGTCGTCCATGAAGATCAGGATGACATTAGGCTGGGCCTTAGCGCTACCTACAGTGAGCAGCAGCGCCCCGATGAGCGTGGTAATAGTGTGATGGATGTTGGTCATGATGATAGATTTAGGAGAGTGGTCGTTGGTCGCTCTGTCGTTGGACGAGCGATCCAGATGTTGCGGAACTGCACGGGGTTAGCGTGTTCTTGGAGTCGGATGGGACCAGGTGCGGGGGACTCTGGCTTAGTGAACGGAGTATTTCTGGGGAGCTCGACATCATCATGCACCAGCACCCCGTTCCAATACACGGTAGCGCGCGCATTACTCACTTTCTGCTTCCCCTTCCAGCGGGCAGCGGTAAAGAAGATGTCGTACGTCTGCCACTCACCCGCTGGCTTAGACACGTTCACATCCGCATCTTTGATCGCATAGAAGGCTGCACAGTCATTCCTCCCCTTCAGCGGGTGCTCATAGCTGTCTAAGATTTGCAGTTCGTAGCGATCTTGCAGCATGACGCCACTGTTGCCACGATCCTGCTCCTGCCCCCCCGTAGGCTGAACGTTTGGCTTAAATTCCAGATGGAGATAGAAGTCCTCGTAGGTATTTTTCGTGATGATAGATCCATCGCCCGCATGCCGGTGCCCCTCTACAGGTAGCACCTCTAATGCCTCGTCCACCACATGCCACAGGATGGGTGACCCATCGTGATGCCATCTCCATTGATCAGTATCTACGCCGGCAAACAAGACTTCCTTCTCTCCATACCCTTCCCGTTGCTGCTGGATGTCGGACCGCGCGGTCAGAGGTAGGAACGCTAGGAATGAGGCGCAGAATAGGAGGAGGCGATGAGGGGCAGGCATAGCGTCTAAGGATGCAGGATTATATTATCATACGGACGCTTGGAGCTAAATATGGCAATAAATCGTCACTTTCTCTGTTCTTTTGGGAGAGCGTCCGTGTCTGTCTGTAGCGCATCATCCTTCTGAACTGCCCCGTATGCCACGATTTTAGTGCGGGAGGTAGGGCTGGGGAGCTTAAAGTCGTATATCCCAAAGCCGTCACCGCGCTTCCCGCGAAAGGAGCGTCCCTTAGACGCGCACATCATCACAGGGCGGTGGTAATCCGTCAGTCCTCCCAGATACATCCCAACATGGGTGACCGGAACCGTGCGCCCATCCGTAGGCTCGTAGGTACCACTCCAGAAGACCAGGTCCCCGGGCTGAAGCTCCGCAAAGGCGGCCGCATCTAGGCTCGTCGTTCCGTTGGGGACACGGTGCAGCGTGCCCTGCTCCTCTAGCCACAGGTATTGCCCCGCAGAGCTGCGCGCAGGGGCGTACCCTGCACGGCGCAGGAGGTAATACATCGCGCCAGAGCAGTCGAACCCTCCTTTCGCAGGATCTGCAGAGCCAAAGAGGTACCTCGGCCATTCACATTCCGCGCGCACCTCCAGAGCCTCGCGGATGACCTCCTGTCGCCATAGCGGGAGGTCGGCATACCCCGTTAGGGCTGACACCTCGATGTTCGGGGCAGGGTGGTATTCCTTCCCATCGGTATCGGTGTAGCTCTGTGGGCGCGGGTCGCTGTCCTGCGGACTCTTGGTCTGGGGCTGCTCCGTCTGCGGGGGCTTCGCTTCCTGTGGCGCAGGAGGGACCTGCGGCGTCTGTGTCTGAGAGGCGGCGGGCTCTGCCGCTGTGGTGGTGTCCGTCGTCCCAGTAACCTGTGACGGACTGGACGGGGCACTAGGCGGTGCCCCAGCCGTAAGAGGGGAGACGGTAACGAGAGGGAACAGCACCATAAGGACGGTGCGGCGCGTGAGTGGGAGTAGGTGGCTCATGATGCCGTAGATACTAGCCCGTTACTCTAGGTCCTGTCACGAGATCTTACAGGAAAAGAAGTCCAGCATCACTTGGCGGTACACCTCACGCTTAAACTCCGGCAGCCAGTCGAGGCAAAAGTCCTTTGGTTTGATCCATTGCAGGTCCTGGAACTCAGGGGAGTGCTGGTCGAGGTTAATCTTCTTTGCAGACGCGGTCAGCTCACAGAGGAAGTAGGTCTGCTCCTGTCCAGTATAGTGCTGCTTACGCTGCTTCTTTAGCTGGGTCTCTAGGGGGTATTTATACCGGTAGCCCGCGCGGAGGTCTAGTAGCGTGTAGTCCTCTGGATCCAGCCCGATCTCCTCAGAGACCTCACGGTGAAAGGCGCTCAGAAACCCCTCGCCCTCATCCACCCCGCCCTGCGGAAACTGCCAAGCCCCATCCTGCCCCAAGCGCTCACACACCAGGAGCTTCCCCTTCTTATTAATGAGTAACAGGGCTACATTCGGGCGGTACTGTTCCGTCACGGTAAAGGGAAAATCAGGCATAGCGTAATAAATAAAGAAGTATAGGAGAGGGCCGAGGAGATACGCCCCCCGCACCCTGTACCGCCTCGCCCACAGACTCAACCACAAAAATCACCGCTCTATTCCCTAAATCTATCAAAATACAGCTTGTTGAATGGGTTTATTCCTGGAAAATCTCCCCCCTGCACGATCTTTGAAAAAGTGAAAATCCAACTAATATTTGCACTTTAGGATTGCTGGTGTAGTTTAAAGTAGGAATTTATTAGATAATTTAATATTGACTGCCAGCCTGAATTTAGTATTACTATCCTCCCCCAATAATATGAACAAGATCCTACAACTCATCCTAGTCCTCTCTTGCTGTGCTCAGGCTAACACCTGGATTCATGTTGGTTACTTCTACCCGAACGATACTAAGAACCGTTTTGGCTCAGACTCCGCCACTGCTGCTGACATCGCCGCGAAGCACGCCTTTGCCCAAACCTCCTTTAAGCGCTCTGGCACGCAGACACGCCTTGGTGGAGCTAAGATCGCCCGGATTAATAGCGGCATCACCTCTGAGTCTGTCACCTTAGACCAGATGTATGACTTCATCGATAACTTCCGCACGACGCACGTATGGCCTTACCAGAACAGCCAAAGCCGTATCCGCTGGGACTGGGGTAAGTCTGGCAGAAACTACGCTAACCGTAACAACCTCAGCTTAGCTTGCTTTGTCAGTCCTCTCTCCTCTGGCTCCGCATACGGACAGGTCTATGATCGCTTTAGCCTAGTAAAGTATAACAACACCGGTGCCACATACGCCCACGAGCTAGCGCATAACTTCACCGTCTTTCACCAGACCGGGGGCTATGTCCGTAATGATGAGGATGCTGACCTCAACGACACCCAGTTCTACGCCAGTAACCTCGATAACAACAAGCGTACCTCTATGGGTTCATACAACCTCCAGCTCAGAATCGCACGTTTCTCAAACCCGAACAAAAACTACTCTGGTTACCCATACGGAACTGCAGACCGTAACAACGCCGCTGTCATGCGCGGCACTCGCACGAACGTCCGCTCCTATCGTGGCACGTGGTAGGCACAGCTAAATATGGGTAAAGCAGAGCCTCATGGTCTCCTATTCCCCATGAACAGAGTCAGCCCACCTACCTAGGTGGGCTTTTTATGTAAACACCTCGCATCATAATGCCAACACGCTTGATCCTTACACTCGTTCTTATCGTAGTGATTGTTACCTGCATCCTCTTCACCCCTAAGAGTAAGGATGAGCAGACAGACTCTCCCAACGCTCAGCAGAAGCCAGCCCAGCTCACAGCCAAGCCTACAAGCATCCCGCGCCCCCAATGGAAGGAGACCGCTCTCATGCCGGCAACTACGGAGCCACCCGTATGGACGGAATTCAGCCTCGCAGAGCTCACCGCCATCGTGAAGTCCGGCGATAAGCGGCAATACCGCACACTTAAGCATAGCTTCGAGCAGGCATACGGGGAGGATAAGAGCGTCGCGCTTGCTCTCCTGGACCAACTCCTCACCAGTATGGCGGAGGACCAACAATATGAGAACACCCTCTCCTTCCTTAGCTACCTCGATAGCACCGAGGAGATCCCTGACCGCGAGCGCCCGCTCTACCTCAGCTGGCTTTCTGATACCCCAGAGGCGGTTTGGGAGACCCTCGCGCAATGGCAGACCGCCGGCTCCTTTAAGCCCGTGCATCAGTTCGCCCTGCTCTCCTCCATCTATCAGAACGAGCGCCAAGACGAACTCGCCAGCCTCCTCTCCTGGGTCGACACTACTGACGGCGATGGCTTTCTCGCCCAGCTCGCTCCCACGCTCGGGCAGCAAGTCACCGCGCAGAGCCAGCAACAGATCCAATCCTTCCTCGCCGAGCGGTTCCAGCATGAGAATGTTCGCATCGGGGCACTAGAGCTCGCCCAATATTGCCCCCTAGAGACCCTCCCAGATGCCCTCGAGTGGGGGAACCAACTCCCCACCGGCACTGCAGATGCGGCTCAGTTTCTTGAGATTGGGATTCGGCGGCTGACAAAGTCCGCGCCCGACCTCGCTGTAGAACTCATTAATGACCCCGAGTTCATTAACTCCTATTCAGGCGACGAAGCATACCTCGCCTTCTCAGACCAAGCCATTACGACCTATATCCGCGAGATCGTTTACCTCGATCCGCATAATGCTCAGCTCGCCCTAGAGGGGCTCTCCTCCCCAGCTCTAAAAGCCGAGTATGGCACCATGGTCGACAATGTTCTCCGCCGTCTCCCCACTCCTACTAAGAACTAATCCCCCTTTACCGCCCCCTTCTCATGAAAAAAGTCCTCTGGCCCGCCCTCATCCTCCTTACCGCCGTTCTCATCTACCTCGTCGCCAGCAAGTCCTCGGTAGACACCTCTACAGCCTCCACTACTGAGACTGCCTCCACCACAAGCACGGACAAGCAATCCACCACACAGACTAAGGGTGCCAAGCGCGAGCTTACCACCCAGGACGCCACCCTCTACTATGATGACGAAGGCACCACCTACTTTAATCTCCCCAAGCAGCCCTTCCAGGTCGTCCAAGAGTCCGACCACTTTGCGTGGACAGCCGAGGACTGCCTCCTCGTCGAGAACATGCAGCAACTCGCTAACAACCAGCTCCGCTTCGACCACTTTCGCTACCAAAACATCTACGCAGAGCGCCGTCAGCTGGTCTACCTAAAGGAACCCTTCATGGAGCAGGGGAGGGACATGATCAGCGGAAAGAGCCGTGAGGTCACCTTACCGCTACTCGACGGGAAGCAGCTCACCATTGAGGTAGACCCAGACTTCATCGAGATCCAGTCCAACAACGAGATCGAAGGTCAGATCATGGGGTTTCTCTACGAAGGCGAGGATATGAATGTGAATGGCGGCTATGCTAACGGGACATGGGTCTTCTATGTGGATCAAACCGACGGCACCTCCTACCACGTCGAGGAGCGCATCCCGCAAGAACTTATCGTCACACAGCTGGACCGCGAGACCCAAAGCCAAATCCGTGAGTCTGAACACTCACACACCTCCTCCCGTAACCCACAAGCCGTAGGTAGCCCACAGGAATAAACGAGATCAGCCCCTCATCTCTATGAAAACCCTATCCTACCTCCTCCTCACAGTCTTCACTGCCCTCACGGCTCATGCCCATGATCGCCCCCTCTCTGATAAGGCACTCACCGAGCGAGCTGGCGTGATCCTCGATGCCATCGTCATTGCACAGCAAGTAAGCTCGAGCACGAAAGTCGACTCAGCAGACGGCACCTCCTGGATGGAAGTGACCAAATATAAATACCGCCTCAAGGTGCTCAGCGTCCTCCGAGGAGACCCGTCCCTTATTGGGCAAGAACTCCCTATGAAGCAAACCCTCGTCCAGACCAACCGCAAGGGACATCACAGCCACGGCACCGCCTTCGAGCGCGACCAAAAGCTGCGCCTCTTCGAGCATCTCAGCACGAGCAAAGACGGCAAACTCATTCCCAACGAGACCAGCTTCCTAGAAGCCCTCACATCCCCCACCTTCACCATTACCGCCAAGCATTGCCGCCCTCACCTCTACGGTCTCCCTCTAGAGGAGTCACCCTAGGGACTTCGTTCTGACAGAGGGGCAGACCCGAATGGCACGAACTCTGGGCTGTATGAGGCATCCTTGCCTCTCGAGTTTGTGAGGGGGTGAGTGCTGTGTGGACACAGCACTATCAGGCAGGGATGCCTGGTAAAGCCCAGTGCAAGCAGGGATGCTGGCGCTCCTAGGCTTGCTATTTTATACCTGAATAGTTACATATTTAGATGGAACAGGCACGAGTGTGTGATGTAAGCTAGGTGATGATTGGTGTGTTTTCGTTTCGTTCTGTTGTCTCTGCCGTTGCTATAGGGTTCCTGCTGTTGGGCGGAGTAGTGGCAGAGGAGAGCGTAGGTGGTAAGGTGGAGAGGTATTATGAAGCGCTGCTGAGGAGGCCTATGAATGCGCAGTTGTTTGAGCGGTTTTACGCCGCATGGTATGAGGAGAGAGAGCGCGGGGCGCTGGCGGAGTTCATGGTAAAAGGGGCTGAACAGGGGTGGCAAGGTCGGGCATTACTGGCGCGGTATCAGCAACGGTCTGGGCAGGAGGCGGCGGCGTTGCAAAGTCTAGAGCTGGTGCTCCAGGAAGTGCCAGAGAGCCATGCGTTACGCATGATGCGCGCAGAGCTGTTGATGCGTGAGCTAGCGTATGTGCAAGCGGTGGATGAGCTAGAGCGAGTCGTGGCTGGGGAGGCAGAGGAGGAGCTCTTGCTAAAGGCTGTAGGGTTATTAGGAACGTGCTACCTGAGGGAGGGGAAGGCGGAGCTGGCTGTGGAGTTATGGTCGATGTGGGTCTCGCGCTCTGATGCGGGGCTGGAGTTTGTCGAGGCAGCGGCGAGCGAGGGCATGTATGAGCAGGCGGTCGTGTTGGCAGAGCAGCTGGTCGCTAGCACGCGGGAGCCATATGCGGCGCTACGGTATCGGGTTCGGCTGGGTGAGCTCCAGTCCCTCGCGGGTCAGCCTACGGCGGCGCTGGAGACTCTCTCTGCCGCGCTGTCAGAGGTAGGTCTAGGATCGTGGCTGGAGGCAGAGATCTTACAATCATGCGATGTCATCCTCAGTAGGAGAGGAGATCTGGAGCTGGAGCTCGCATTCTATGGCGAGCTGGAGCAGCAGTATGGGCAACGACCAGCGGTGGTGAAGCGGTATGCGTATCAGCTGGCGCGAAATGAACGGTGGGAGGAGGCGCAGGAGCGGTTCCAATCCCTGCTCAGAGCTAGCCCACGGGCCAAGGGGCTCCGCCAGGAGTATGTTCGGCTGTTAATCAGCGGCGAGAGACTGGAGGAGGCTCTCGCAGAACTCACTACGCTGAGCGAACAAGTGGGGTATGATGAGGAACTGGCCCGGCAGAAGATTACGTTACTCCGTAGGCTCCAGCGATCCGAGGAGCTACGGGAGGAGATCGAGAACGTGCAGCGAAATGCAGGCGACACACCAGCAGCGCACATAAAGAGCGCGCAGCTCTATCTCCGACATGGCTTTCACACGGAAGGGGAGCAACTCTTACTAGAGGCGACGGCGCAGGATGCGTCCTACGGGGCGCATGTATTACTCGCGAACCATTATCTAAAGGAGGAGCGAGAGGGGGAGGCTGCCGAACTCCTGCAGACGGTTGCAAAGGAAGGGGCATTGCAGTCAGCATTACAGGCTGTGCAGAAGCTGACGCTGATGGGGCGTGCAGAGGAGGGGTATGCGATCCTCCTAGGACGGCAGGCGGAGTATGGACTACAGGGGAGCTACCTCACCGAGATGTGTCAGCTGGGGGTGAGATCTGGGAGAGCCGCAGAGGTAGTGCCGATGGCGCTAGATCTGGTGAACCGAGCGCAAACGTATG
Organism: uncultured Verrucomicrobiales bacterium; assembly: GCA_964455925.1. Classification (GTDB taxonomy): domain Bacteria; phylum Verrucomicrobiota; class Verrucomicrobiia; order Verrucomicrobiales; family Akkermansiaceae; genus WTJZ01. The sequence continues at coordinate 12,041 of CAYWAG010000004.1, forward strand.
CGGAGATTAAGGCGGCATTACTCACTGCGGGAGCGGTGATCACCCGCGCTGGGGCGCAGGAGGCGATCATCACGCAGTTAGAGGGCAGTGACACCCCCGCACAGCGTGCCCTGCTAGCGGAGCTGTATATGCGGCAGGAGGCATGGGATAAGGTGGAGGCAGTGCTACAGCCTGGGGTGCAGGCACAGAGCATCACCGAGACATATCTGTGGGTAGACCTTCTCCAGCGCCAGCGGAAGTATCAGCAAGCCTGCACCGTGCTAGAGGGGCTAGCGGATACGCCAGAGGGAAAACGCACGGTGTATCTGAGCAAGCTGACCGCCCTACAGGTGCGGACGCATGCCTATGCGCAGGCACTAGAGAGCATAGAGCGCTGGAAGGCAGTGGCACCGCAGGATAAGCAGCCATGGATCCAGGAAAACGTCGTCCATAATAAGATGCAGGCACCCCGCAAAGGTGTGCAGAGCCTCCGTCGAGCATTGGCACGGTTTGAGGACGCGGAGGACTTACGTCAGATGCTAGGGGCTCAGTATATGCGGGCGCACCTGCCAGCGCAGGCCTACGAGGTGTATTGGCGTAGTTACACGCAGGCTCTCACGGATGCAGAGCAGTATGCCTGGGCGCAGCGCTTAGTGCGGTTTGCGGCGGAGGAGGAGATGTTGGCAGATCTCAGACGGCGGCTGGAGCAACGGCGGGAGGAGAACCCACGATCAGTTATGGGGGTGCGGGCGCTATCGTTACTCCATCAGGAGCGAGGCGACCTGGAGCAGGAGCGGGTGTACATAGAGCAGGCTCTGGAGATGCAGCCTGAGCACGCCCAATGGTGGCTCCGCCTAGCAACTGTGCACGAGGCGATCGGGGATCTGGATCTAGCGACGCTGGCTTATGCAGAGGGAATGGAGTATGACTCAGACGGGCGAATCGCCGCGCGGGAGATCCAGTTCTTCCTCCGCACGGCGCAGCCCCAACAGGCATTGGCGAGGCTAGAGCATGTCATGGATGGGATGAACGCCAGATCCAGCGAGCAGCTCGCGCTCCAGTTCTACCAGCTCGACTACTGGGACGAGGCCATCCAGGTGCTACAACAGGCACTGACAACGGCGCCCCAGGACGCCCTCCTGCATTACTTACTGGGTAGCATATATGAGGACTGCGAGCAGTATGAGAAGGCGCTCTCACACTTCCAGCTCGTGTATGGCTATGCCGCTAGCGCGGTACTGGGCACCCCTGCGTCAGCGGGGAGTGCGGGGGCACCTCATGTGGTGGCATCCTCTACGCCCCGCCCGATCACGTTCTCTGATATAGCGCAGGCGCAGGAACCAGCCTACCGACGAAACTTCCAGGTGCGCTATTCCGGCGGGCGGAGCAGTAACTCCGCCATTCATCTCCCCACTAGCCAACGGGAACTACGGATCTATACGCACATTCACCTCGCGCGGCTCACAGGGAGGGTGGGGCCTGCGGAACGGCAGAGCCTGATCCAAACCCTAGAGGCACAAGGAATAGAGCATGCACAGGCGCTCCCAGACTACCTCCGCTACATACAGCTGCATAGCCGGCACGATATGGGAGCAAATGGCACGTCTGAGCTCCTCTCTCTCATCCAGAAATATCCGCAAGTAGAGCCCATCTATGAGCTGCTCTCCACCAGCCCTATAAATGCACATCCCACCGCCTTAGACATACACCTCTTAGCGCTTCGGCAGCACGCAGAGCACCTACGTTACCAAGCCGCTACCACGCTCTTACGCCACAGTAAGCAGCCGGATCACCGAAGCGCTGCCCTCCACTACCTGCAAGGGCAGCTGAAGCAGGCAGTGGATGATCTGCGCGATCTCACCCCGCCCCCTCTAGCAACAGAGCAGAGCGTAGCGGAGCTCATCCGCACGCTCATCTTAACCGCCCAGACCTACACTCAGGTTCAGAGAGGTCTCCCTCCAGCGGAACGTGACCGCCTGCAGACCGGGCTGACCCAGGCGGTGGACTGCTTAATGGAGCACGATACTACGGACCGATGCATGATGATCAGTATGCGAGTGCTCGTCCAGCTGGAGGACGAGCCACGCCTGCGCAAGCTCTTAGGGCGTATTTCTGACAACGTACAGGCGAGCTTAGGAGAGCAGGAAGAACCTGCTCCATCCTCTGCCCCGTTTATTAGAGTCGATCCTGATTTTACTATGATTCAGCGCGCATCAGTGCTAGTGAGTTCTATCAATGAATATGCCTTATCACCCTCAGATGCGCTCGACTATTACATGAGATATAGCCCAGAGTATAGCTCCACGTTCAATGCCCTGGAGCCTCTGGACTATCTGAAACCTAAGTATATGAAGATGTCAGTCTCCAGTCCTGGCCTGCATCAGATGCGTGTGACTCTGGCAGAGAGCACTGATGATGCCATCATCAAAGCCAAGCTCCTAGAAATGGAAGAGGATCGAGAGCCGTTCTTCTCCTTTATCGCCCAGCAGACCCGGACGGAGAGTGCGATGCAACACTACTTCCGGATACAGTATCTCCTGATGATGCTGGATAAGAGTAGAGCCACAGAGGCTCTGGCATCGCACAAGATGTTCGCGGCGTGGGGTAAGCAGAATGCTGAAATACAAGACTTCGTGAATGTACTCACCTGTCACGCCATGATCACCCTCGCCCCAGAGCAGCGCGAACCCTATCTCCCACTGGCAGAGCCCGCTCTCCGGAGCCTACATGCGCGATTAAAGGCGCACGCGGAGCAGAGACTCCATACTGGAGCTGCTAGCTCTACGCACTCATACGGAATGACTGGATCCCGTGTCGAAAATGCGCTGATCCAGATAGGAAAGAAGCTCGGGGTCGAGATCGCCCCAGACATCCAACAGATGGTAAAATCTTCGCCCTCCTCTCCTCCCTCGGGAGGGCAGCACACTAACAGCCCTAACCCAAAGGCGCAGAAAGCCGCCTCTCTCATCCGTAAGGCGCATGAAACCCCTATCCATGCCAGGGTCAAAACCTACCTCGACAAGGGCGATAAGGCGGCTGCCTACGCGCTCGCCATTCGCCTCCTAAAGCGGGGCTGGAACGAGAATAAACACCGTCAGCAACGTCCTCGTAAGAGCCGCCTCCTCCAGTATTTTAACAAGCTTAACATCACCACGGAGCTAGTCCCCCTCCTCACGGCAGCTCCTGCACAACACGAGGATGAGGCGGATGAAATCGCCGCCATCATCCTGAGCTGCCGAGGGGTAGCGCCAGCACAGTCCTATATCATGGACAGCCCAGCCTTTACGGCATATGGGCGCGACCTGCGTGTGCGCTTACTAGCCGATGGCGGTAGCCTGCCGGAGGGATACGCACCCTATACGCTGCGCAGTCGCGCAGAGCTCCACTCTACCGTGCCGCGAATCGTTACGCATGATAGGCGCCGCTACAGTTTACCATTCTTTCAGCTCGTGCTCCAAGATATACAGGCCTTGCCAGAGGGCTATTGCCACACGACCGCAGAGACCGCGTTTCTCCTCCAGCTAGTAAACGACGTGCACGGGGACGACTACTTCCTAGATGATGATGGCAGGTCCCTCTATCTGTTTCGGGGCAGAACCGAGGGGGAGCACCATGCGGCGCGTATTACGTTGCTGCAGCACGCCACACAGATCCTGCTGGATTCACCAAATGCCGGGTTAGGCTATGTCCTCGCGACGTATCTGGAGCGTCAAGGGCACCCCATCCCTGGCGAGAAGCGGAGCTGGATGCGTGCTTACCTCACCCATGCCCAGACCTATCCCCCTGACGATGAGCTGACCGGAAGCACCCATAACGGAGACAGCTTCTACAATGATCGGGTAAAGCTCAGTCAAGCCCTCCGATCGTATTCCTCTGCGAACCACAGCTTAGAAAAGACCCTCTGCGAGCTGATCAAAACGAACCTCGACCAAAGCTTCTCCCCCGCCTTCCGCCAGACGCTCTCACAACAGAACCCACGGAACAGCGCGGTGCTAGAGGCTCTGATCACGATGAGCACCCTCCAGGGCGACGCCTTCGCCCAATCGAAGTCCGCCTTTGCCCTGGAATGGGGGCTAAGCGAGGATGCCAACAAGTCGCTCCAAGTCTCCTTCCCCGCGCTGATGTACCTCTCGCTAGACCTCCTAGAGCGTTACACGACCGAGCATGTCCTCCGTGATACGCAAGCCCTCACCAACGCCCTCGCACAGCTGGAACCGCAGGATTACCAACAGCGACGGTTGCTCTCTGCCCAAGCCCAGCGACTTATCGACCGGATCCAGATCGACCTCGACCCGTCGGCGCTGGAGGCTCCTACTATCGCCCTCTTTGAGACGAGCAACCAGCTCCTAGAAGCCACCCGACCCGACAGGCATAATGGGGCAAAGAGCTTCCTGTCAGACCTCACTAAGGCTCTGGCGGAGGATGACGAGTTCCTCCCTACACTCAGTAAGATAGCCTGGGAGCAGAGCATCTCCCTGAGAGACATCGCCACAGAGCGCGAGCGCGAGATCCGACAGATTAATGAGACCTGGAGTGTCGACCAGTTTCTCGCATATATGGAGAGCCTCGGGTACCTGCGTGATGTGGCGCACTATTCCCCGTTGCAGTCCTATGAGCCTACCAGTAAGGCTCTCACTGCAGACTGTGTCATCTCTTCCCTGTTTAGCACCTTTCAGAAGTCTGCTCGCGCGGAGGAATGCATCGAGGCCTTACTGAGCAGGCAGGAAGGACGGTTTGGCGCCCTCTTAGTCGCCTCCTCTCTTTGCCCAAAGCCCTACGCCCAAAGAGAACTCCTCTACCAAGCCCTAGAGGAGCATGCAGACGAACTCCTCGCCCTAGAGGATGATCGCTTCTTACGCCTGCTAGCGACCTATCGCAAGCTCCTTATATCCGATCCAGCAGAGGTAAGGCCCCCTGGAGTCGGGCGTATTTATACGCGCTTACTGCAGCTCTGCGGACAGGAAGCGCACACCTTAGTAGCGCAGCAGCTCACTGAGCTGAGGCAGACGAGCCCGGCGGATGCGCCGCACGAATGGAGAGCGCAGTACCAGGCCGCGCAGGACCAGCTTCTTCCTCTACTCAGTTGTGATCCAGAAGCGTATTTGGAATACTATGCCAGCTTCACCGCTCTCTATGCCTCGGCTATTGCATATAACGAGACTTCTCCACAGGAGCCGATCCGTTTAGAGCATACTCCGTCTCCCGCCCGCGCTCTCAGGCGTCACCTAGATCGCGTTGATGACCTCCCCGTTCACGATAGGATCAGGCTCTACTCTCTAATCTTGGACCATGACGCTATCTCGGCTGACCTCGATACGCTGGATGGTGATGATCTCCTCAAGGAGATCAAAGGGATTATTAAAGACATAACTGAGCGTGCACGTATACAACTCGATGCCCATGGTAACATCATCAGGGACGCTGAGGGGAGGATCGAATACAAACGCCCTAGCCCCAACAGTTGGGAAGAGCTAGCTACACTCGAAACCGAGCTACAACGACTCGGTGCCAGACACCCGCTCTACAGCATCAGTATTCTAGAGAATGACGTAAGCTACGCGAGCAACACACATGACATGCCACCGGCACTACGAGAGAAGTGGCTCACCCGTAAGCCTCAGACCCAACTCGAGGCGACCGTTAACCTGGCGGCTCGTGTTCCGTATGCCCGGAGAGATGAGAACCGTGACCTGCAGGAACGCGTCGCCGTCGAACTCCTAACCTATTTCCAGCAATATGCCATCCCTCCAGCAACGCAGTGGATCGTCTTAGCCAATACCCTCAGTAGCGGAGAATCCTGGGCCGTCAACTATCCTCCACTCGTTGAACTCTATGTTCAGAGCTATCATAAGCAGCTCGCCATCTCCTCGGCAACCGATTACAACATAACGCGCGCCATAGAGCTCATGGCATCCAGTGATCACCCAGAATACTACGACCTATCCGCAGGAGTGCTCCAGGCCTGGCTCGCCCGCGCTCAGCAAGAGGCTACGGAGTCTTCACTGAGGGTTGATCATAGGCTCGCCAGAGCCCTCCCTAAGCTCGCCTTTAAGCACCAGTCTCTGGAGTGCCTCGACTGGCTCTCCTCCTCTCTGGCGGAAAAAGAACGGGGGATGGCCGGGCAGGTCCTGCTTTCTCTGGATATAAATGACCTTACAGAACCGCCCATCCCAGAGTTTGTGACCCGGGTAGAGGGCTACCAACAGCAAGCACGCCAACAGCGAGACCAAGAGTTCCTGGACTTTATCCAAACGCTGGAGAGCTCCGACGTACCGGCTGTGGCAGAATCGAGCCGCAACCTCCACAACACCTTCCGTAGCCTACTGCGTAAGACGGTCGAGAAACGCTCTGACCTCATGCTTCCGCTCCTAGTCTCCTATCACGAGATGACTAACAGGCACTACGCGCAGGATCGCACTCTAGCATCACGCGCGCGCCCTGCCTACTCCTATGCAGACCACTATGACAGCTATACAGAGGAGCTCAACTTTCTACAATATCAGATCCGTAAGAGGCCCTACTTAGAGCAATACAAGCTCTACGCTAAGCTCGCACAGCACCATCCACATGGCATCCATAGCCAGGAGATCTATAAGCAGGTCATTAAGACGATGGAGAAACAGTGGCAAGAAACCTTTGGGAGGTGGCCATCTGATTTGGTTGAAGTTGCCCTCAATGAAATTGCCTTTTACCAGTATCTGCACTCCCAGTGGAGCAGTGTCACAGAGGACGAGCGGCGCTTCTTGGAGTCTGCGCTCTTCCTCTTCATCGTGGAGAACCGTGAGCGATCAGAGTCGGAGCACTTCGCTGCCGAAGAAAACCCTCCTAACTATGCAGACCTCCCAGACTATTACCTGATCCATGCCGCCTTCCATACCGCTCCCGCCTCTGATGACTGGCTAGAGCAGTTTACCAAGCTGGTGCGCCGCTATGACCACGCCCCAGAGTTCCAATCGAGGCTCCTGTGGACGCTCATCAGGCAAAAGCGGGTCAGCCAACGTCAGCAGCTCGTGCCTCTCTACCTAGACATCCTAGAGCACCACTATACGCAGGAGCAGCCCCGACCATTAGAGCTCCGCACCATGAATCAAGATGCTATCGGATGCTTCTACAATACCTATTCCACCAGCGCCCCCCATCGCCAACAGTTTGCCGACCTCTGGACTACTGCCGCCCTACAAGACCTGCCCGCGCTCCAGGCATTACTCCACAGCAGCACCCTCGTGCAACAAGCCTTCCAGCTCGCCCTCGTCAGTAACCAACTAGAGCTACAGGAATGGCTCCTAACGAACAAGCGTGAAGAGCTCCATAACCATGAACCCACCATTCTCGCCCTCCTCACCAGAGGGGCGTATGCACAGGCGCAGCCGTTACTCGATGGCGGTGGGTTTGAGACGGATAGATACACTGGATCCTACCCAAAAGGCCCAGAAGCGGATGCCGCTCTAGATCAAGCCTGGAGCCATTGGGAGAATACTCCTCTCATCCGCCTAAAGGCTCTCTATTGCTTCCTAGGGCAATATAGGACGCAAGAGCAATACACCCGCTTGCTCGCGGCCTTTTGGGATCATATAGATCAGCTTCCTCTGGCTGATCAATACCGCATCCTGGAGAGGGTGTATCGAAACCCTGCGTTTCTCCCCAGCTCTGCCGAAGCCGAACGTCTCCGTCCCTATATTCAAGAGCTGTCACCGGACGAAGCAAAGGAGGTCGGGTTTCACCACTATTCGAATTTTACCCGTACGAAACTGATCTTTGAAGCCGTCTTAGCTCGCGCCGCCCTCATGGACGGAGACCCTAGCCCGATGCTAGCGCTCTATCAGCAATGCCAGAACGGCGATGAACTCACACAAGAGCTCCACAATGTCCGCTTCCTGGATTACGCTAGGTTCGCTACTCGACACCTCCTCGGGGAGGAGCATCGCACGACGCTAGCAGCCTACCACCGCATGATCACACAGGAGGTTAAGCTGCGCTACGCCCCAGATCAGAAAGACCGGTTCGCGCAGTATATCACCAGCCAGCGCCTCCTGACGGCGCAATCACTCTACGGACGCATAGATCTCGCTACTGCCCTACCTGATAGCCAGCCCGCAGACTACCCCTTGATCCTGCGTGAATACCTGGAGTCCCCCAAGTTTCTCCACTATCGGAACGCACGCCAGACCTGGAGCTCGGCACACTATGAGTCCGCACGGCATCGTCACGCCCTCGTCCGTATCCAGATGGAGAACTCCCTGCAAGACCTCGGTGTCTGGCCAGCAGAGCAGCACTCTAGACGCTCTCTCCTCTATCGCACCCTGACACACAGTGGGGTAAACTGGCTCACCCTCGCTTCCGCTCCAGAGGCGTCAGAGCACCTTCGCCACACACTCCTCCTCCTCGGGTTAAAGCATAATTCCCAGGACCTGCCTCTAGCGGAAGGAGAGCGCATATACCTCCAGCTGACCGCTTACTACGCCGCGACCTCAGCTCCTCCAGAGGCCCAGGACGACTGCCTTGCGGCATTCCTTAAGCTCTGCCTCGCTAATGATGGCTCCGCTCTGCTGGAGAAATATGCTCGTGGCACGAAGTTTGAGCGTCGCTTCCTCCCTACTCCACGTCCCCCGGGAGACGGTTCTCTAGACCTAGCGGGGATGGCTCACCCTGCACTCATAGAGACCTTCCAGACTCTCACCCTATCTCCCGATACCGGGCTGCCGCAGGTCACTGCCCTAGAGGACCTCCTCGTAAACTGCCCAGACATTAGTGATAAGCTGAACTATATCGCCCTCTCACCACCGCGTGCTCTTTCGCAGACCGTTATTGACCGGGTGCAGAAGGGGCAGGGGCGCACCGTAAAGGAGCGCATCTTCTACATCGTTTATCTCCAGCCAGGAACCCAGATCGATCAGGAGTTCCAAAAGCGCCTCCGCCAAGCCTGTCATGCCTACCACACTTCTCTAGCCTATCATACCGGTCCAGATCCTAACCCTACCTTCTACAGCCTGAGCTTTATCTCCGATCTCAACTAACTCAC
>CAYWAG010000005.1:0-20761 GCA_964455925.1 uncultured Verrucomicrobiales bacterium
CAGTCAGTGGCTAACGCCAGAGGATGTATTCACGAGCGGGACGCTCGTGCCACAGGCTTTACCGCCGTAATGTAAGGAGTAAAAGAGTAAGATCAGGGGTGACTCAGAGAGACTTTACGGCTATAAGTAGCGTATGCTCTTTCTGATTTCACCGGCTAAGACCCTGGATTACGACACCCCATTACCTACCACACAGCACAGCCTCCCGCAGATGCTCCCCCAAGCGCAGGAGCTCATCACGCATTTACGCACATTCACGGCAGAGGAGGTAGGTGCCCTCATGAAGATCTCTGATAAGCTCTCTGCCCTCAACGTTGATCGCTACCAAACATGGACTGCAGACCACGCCCTAGGGGGGCAATGTCGCCAGGCGATGCTCGCCTTTAAGGGCGATGTTTACCATGGGCTGGATGCCTACAGCTGGACAGGGGCAATGAGTGAGCGCGCTCAGGCACAGCTCCGCATCCTCTCTGGTCTCTATGGCGTCCTCCGCCCACTGGATCTCCTGCGTCCCTACCGATTAGAGATGGGCACCCGGCTCGCCTATAAGGAACATACGAACCTCTACGGCTACTGGGGAACACAGGTGACAGAGGTCCTAAACGCCGACCTCGCACAGATGGAAACGCCCTGTATGATCAACCTCGCCTCCAACGAGTATTACTCCGTCGTAAAGCCAAAGCTGATCCAGGTCCCCATCATCACGCCGGAGTTTAAGGACTGGAAGAACGGAAAGTATAAGATCATCTCCTTCTACGCTAAGAAGGCGCGCGGGCTGATGGTAAAGTGGGCGCTAGAAAACGAGGTCAACGCCGCCGAGGGGCTGAAGGAGTTCAATGTCGATGGCTACGCCTACAATCCAGACATGAGTAGTGATACGAACTGGGTCTTTACGCGCAACCAAGTGTCCTAAAAGATAACGACACTGGTGGGGTTCTCTCACCGAGAGAACCAGTCGCCCCTCACACTCCTCAGCATAAGGCGCGCTGCGACGGGACTCCCCCACTCGCATTTCTCGCCTGGAGCGGGTGCGCTTGTGTTGGAGACGGGGTGTAGATTTCCAGCGGTGTAGGATGTGTTCGCTTCGCTCGGGGTGGCTGATGACGGCGAGACGCCGTCACTCCGCTTGTGAGGTTTAGCCCCCATCCCCGCTTATGGTCTACGGAGGGTCCAGACGAAGGTGCCGATGAGGAGGAAGCCTAGCGGGATAAAGATGAGGGTGAGGCGGTTGACCTGGGAGATTTCGGCGGCTACGAGGTTAAGCTTGTAGCGTTGGAGGGGCTTTGGCCCGATGCCGATGAGTTCGGCGCGTCCGACGAGCCAGTTGATGCTGCTTTTAACGAAGTCGATCTGCTCGTCACGGATGGTATTTGGCTGCAGAAAGTCTGCGGTGGACAGGACGATCATACGGGAGGATGAGCTCGCCGTGGAATCGCTCATTTCGTTCCCCTTAATGACGCCCGCGGCGAGGTAGAGCCCGTGGCGGTGATCTTCGTTCTCATCATAGGTGGCGGGAGCTTCTGCGTATCGGCTCTCTGAGTAGTGGAGGGCGGATGCCTCTACTAAGCCGATAGGGGCGATGCGTTGGTTAATGAGTTCCTCTGCTAGTTCACGGACTTCTAGGCTCCCACTGACGCCATCAAAGAGGGTGGACTGCCCTGCCAGGGAGGCGGTGAGCTCGGAGCCCTGGGTAAAGTTAGCGACGGTCTTAGTCGCGAGGGTGTGGTCGCTAAGAGTGTAGAGGCGGTCGTCACGAAGGGTGATGCCGTGCATGCGGAAGAATGCGCGGAGACGCTTGGGGCGCTTAGTGGGGTCCAGAACCGCTAAGATCGAGGCCTTTGGACGCCCCCAGTAGGAGACGAGCTTTTGCATCTCGGCAGGCTCGAGGTCATATTGAGGGGTGAGTAAGAGGAGTCCGGATGCATCGTCTGGGACTGCCGGCACTTGGGCGAGACTGAGCGGGCGAATGTCGATGTTTTGGTTCCGGTAGAGTGCCTGTAAGGTCGCCCCGATTCCGTCCTCACTGAGGTTCTGGTGGTCTGAGTGGTCTGAGACGAGGTAAACTACCCGGCGTTTCTCCTCTAGCAGGGAGAGGAGCTTAGTAGAGACATGGTCCTCTATCTGGTATGCAGACAGGCGGCGCTGGTTCTGGTGTGTGACCTCAAACACCATGAGATCGCTAAACCCAATGACAGCTGGTGCCTGCGCATTCCGCTCCTCGATGACCACAATGTCCTCGGTGGGGCGCAGGGCGAGACGCTCGGTGAACTTAAATGCCTCGCTGGGGGAGGTCAGCGGATCAATGGCACGGACCATGATACGCATTCCGGAGAGACGCTCGTATTCCTGCAGGATCGCCATGACACGGGCGTGGTATGGGGAGGAGCGATCCGCCAGGCAGGTGATGGCGACCTCTCGCTCGGACAGGAGGTCAGACTCCAGTAGGTTCGTGGTCGCCTCTGAGAGCGAGAAGGTCTTGCGCTCGGTGAGGTCATATCGAGGCGCCAGCGACTGCAGGCTAAGGGTGAGGAGAAAGATCGCTACGGCGGCGAGCGCGAGCTGGATGAGAGCGGAGGAGTTTCTCCCCAAGGAGCGGTTTTTCTTAGGTCGGTCGGACATGGAATGAGGAAAGGGGGCTGAGGAACAGGGGCGAGGAAGAGGAGCTGATTAGCGCTTCCAGCGGCGGTAGTTTACCGTATGATGTGTCAGGATAAGCGTGAAAAGCGTGAGGAGGAGGTAGAGGATATGCGGAGCGGTATCCACGATCCCACGACAGGCGGTAGTAAGGTGTGCCTGTGCAGAGAAGAGGCTAAAGAACTCCGCGGCGGCAAACTGATCCCCCCAAATCACGGTGACAAAGCCGAGGAAGTATTGGATAATGAGGAGTCCAATAGTGATAATGCCCGCGATGATCTGGTTTGCCGTGAGGCTGGAGGCAAAGTTCCCCAGTGCGATGAAGTAGACACCCAGTGAGATGAGAAAGAGGTGCGAACTGAGCAAGACCTCGCGAATGAAAGGCATGGGGAGATCTGTGATCCAGCCAAAGGAGAGAAAGACGACAATCCCTGGCACCCATAGCAGGATATAAAATGCCGCCGATGCCAGAAACTTAGCCCACACTAAGTGCGATGTCTCTAGCGGGGTGGTCAGCAGGGACTCCAGGGTGCCCTGCTTCTCCTCCTCCGCAAAGGAGCGCATGGTAAGGAGTGGGAAGAGGAAGAGAAAGAAGAACCAGAAGTTCGGGGTATGATAGGTGACGAAAACAAGGTTCTCGGTCACCGGGGTATCTGCCAGCGACTTCATCGCAGTGGACAGGCAGATCCCCTGCATCACAGCGGTGTAGGCAAAGATCACCCAGCCCAGCGGAGAGCTAGTGAAGGAGCGAAACTCCTTGAGAATAAGCGTAAGTAAGTTCGACATGAGAGAGTGTAAATACGGGTGAGGAGGAGGGGACTTTAGTCACGGCGGGTGAGTTCGACAAAGACGTCCTCGAGGCTCGCGTCCTGGCGGTGGAGGCTCCTAAACACCCAGTCTTCTGTGCGACAGAGCGTGGCGATCCGTTCGCGCGCATCGGTCCCGGCATCGACTAGGATTTCAAACTGGTTCCACCCTTCCTTACTGGCGAACTCACGCACCTTCTTCACATGGTCTAGGCTCTTTAGCGGAGTGATCACATCTGCAGCTGTGGCTTGGGTCTCTAGGATGACGCTGCCAGTAGAGCGGAGTTCGTTCACGAGGTTTTCGGGGCGGTCAGAGGCCTTCACTTGCCCCCGGTCAATAATGACCACGCGGTTACACATCATCTCTACCTCAGAGAGAATGTGGGTGGAGATCATCACGGTGCGCTCCTGGGCGAGGTCCTTAATGAGGCCCCGAATGGCACGAATCTGGTTTGGGTCTAGCCCATTGGTCGGCTCGTCCAGGATCAGGAGTTCGGGCTCATGTAAGAGCGCATCTGCCAGACCAACACGTTGGCGATACCCCTTAGAAAGCGCCTTAATAATACGACGGCGCATCTCGGTGAGACCGCACTGCTCTAACACATCCTGCACACGAGCAGACAGGAGGTGTCCACGCAGCCCCTTAATCTTCCCGCGAAAGCGCAGATACTCCGTGACACGCATGTCATCATAGAGTGGGACTGACTCTGGCATATACCCGATCGCCTGGCGCACATGCTTAGAGTGCTTCCGAATGTCATACCCTGCGATAGTCGCAGTGCCACGTGTAGGAGGGAGGAACCCGGTCAACATCCGAATGGTGGTCGTCTTACCCGCGCCATTGGGACCGAGAAACCCCACGACATCCCCCTGCTCTACCTGAAAGCTCAGATCATCTACCGCCGTGCGGCTCCCAAAGGTTTTTGTCAAGTGCTGGGCATCTATCATCATGTTCGTCGGGTGGGAATTAGGGAGTGGAGGCGACTGTCATAATGCCAGACCTCTCTGCAGCGTGAGAATAGGCAAAAGCAATCGTATCCCCCATCTATGAAAAACCCCCTCCAAAGTGACAACCTTAAAAGTGAGGAATTCGATACGGCTGATGGGGTTTGTCCTACCTGAACCGTTCCGAGAGGGCATAAAAAAAGCTCGCAGAAGCGAGCTAATAGAGAACGAATGGTGGAAGATGACGGGCTTGAACCGCCGACCTACTGGGTGTAAACCAGTTGCTCTACCAACTGAGCTAATCTTCCTTTGTTCCGTTCGGGGGTTAATTGTTAACGCAGATTTTTGAGGAAGTCAACCCTTTTCTTCTAAAAAAATGACTTTTCTTCTGTGAGCGGATTGCGTCTTATAGATTTATGGATGAAACGAACCCTACAGAGACCATGTTGGCGGCCTTTTACGACCTCTTTAAGCGTGTCGTGCTCTTCTTTTTCTGCTTTGTGATCGGGATCATACAGGGTGTGATCGCGAACTACTGGAATAACTTTCTCTCTGTTGGTAAGGCGGAGGACGTCAGCGCGCTGAGTACGGCGGATTGGTATGATGAACCGCTGATCAACAACTTATCCGTCCCCCAGCTCCCCTACATCCTGATGGGGCTAGGCGGCTGCCTAGCGACCTGCATCGGGATGGTGCGCTTAGTACGGGGGTCAAACACTAAGGACACGGTGGTTCTGATCGTTATTGGGGGCTGCCTCTTTGCCATCCTAGGGACACACAGCTTAGGATGGACGGTAAATACGGCGACCTGGATTGGGGTCGGCATCTTCCTGGTGCTGGACTTTGCGCTAGCGATGATGTGGCAGCAGAGACAGCATAACCGCTGGGTAAATGAGCTAGAGGCCATCAGAGAGGAGAACCAGAAGCGCAGGGAAGGGCAACGCGCTAAATACACCCCGCCCTCTGAGTAACCCCTAGGAATAGGCAGGGTGGCTCTAAGCAAACTGCGGATAGTCCTCGTCATCTAGAACGACACAGCTCCACGGTAAGCCATAGGCGTTTAAGTCATCCATGAAGGGGTCTGGGTCGAACTGCTCCATATTCCAGACTCCAGCACCTGCCCACTGCTCCTCTAGCAGCATCTTAGCCCCGATCATGGCAGGAACCCCGGTGGTGTAGGAGACCGCCTGAGAGCCGACCTCATCGTAACAGTCCTCGTGGTTACAGATATTATAGGTATAGACACGCTTACGCTGACCGTCCTTGATCCCCGTAGCGATCACACCGATGCAAGTGCGCCCTTGGGTGGTCTCGCCTAAATCCCCGGGGTCTGGTAAGACCGCCTTTAGGAACTGCAGCGGGATTATCTGTTGTCCGTTGAACTCGATCGGGTCGATCCCTGTGAGCCCGACATTCTGCAGAACCTCTAGGTGTTTGAGGTAGTTATCCCCAAAGGACATCCAAAAACGCGCCCGCTGGATGGTAGGGATATGCTTCACGAGGGACTCCATCTCCTCATGATACATTTGGTAGATGTTATATGTTCCTACACCCTCTGGGCAGGTAAAGCTGCGCTTCTCTGAGAGAGCGGGCGTTTCTTGGAAGGCGCCATTCTCCCAGTGACGACAGGGAGCAGTCACCTCACGAATGTTAATCTCAGGGTTAAAGTTGGTCGCAAAGTGCTGCCCGTGGTCACCACCATTCACATCGACAATGTCGATCTCGGTGATTTCATCGAAGTGGTGCTTCAGCATCCAGGCAGTAAAGATATTCGTTACGCCTGGATCAAAGCCAGAGCCGAGCAGAGCCGTGAGCCCCGCCTGCACGAAGCGCTGTTGGTATGCCCACTGCCAATGGTATTCGAACTTTGCCTCATCCTTAGGCTCATAGTTAGCGGTATCTAGGTAGTCCACCCCTGCCTCTAGGCAGGCATCCATGAGGACGAGGTCTTGGTAGGGTAATGCCACATTGACCAACAGATCTGGACGCAGCTGCTCTAACAATGCGACCGTCTGGGGGACCTCATCTGCATCTAGGGCAGATACGGTAATCTGCCGCCCTGTCCGACTGAGGACGGACTCGGCGATAGCCTCGCACTTAGTAACCGTGCGGGATGCCAGATGGATCTGCCCAAACACCTCCGGAAGCATAGCACACTTGTGCGCGACGACGGCACCAACGCCACCTGCACCAACGATTAATACTGATTTACTCATATGCCTCTAAAATGCGCGACATATCTCGAGCTTGGCAACCTCTAAATCACGCTCAGCTTACTGGGAAAGCTTACTGGGATCGACAGATGCTAGGACGCCATCAATGCTAGCCGACCCTGTAGGGGAGAAGCTATGGTAAGGCTGGCCTTGGGGTGTCATGAGAACGATGCGGGGAACGCTATGGACCTGATACTTCTTAAACAGTGGGGCGTTACGGCGGGAGGTCTGAGCGTCACGCATGGGCTGGTCAATGAGGACGAGAATGTAGTCCTGCGAGGCCCTATTAATAAACTGTGCCTTACTCAGCACCTGCTTGCGGATCTCTATGCAGGCTTCACACCAGTCGGATCCCGTAAACTTCACGAGCAGAGGCTTCCCGGTTGCTTGCGCCTTTGCTAGCCCTTCTCCTAAGTCGGTGAGCCAGGTCTGCCCAGCCGCCACAGAGGGCAGAAAGAGGAGCAAAACTGATACTGTTATTGAGTTGATTGTATTCATAACCTTAAGCTACAAGACTGGTGACCCCATCTATATAGACGCGTGTGGCATCAGTATATTCACAAAAAAATCTATGAAATCTTTATTAATCGCTACTTCTAACTCGCACAAGACCTCTGAGATCCAGTCTATGTTAGGTGCTACCGTGGAGGTGTCAGACCTCAATTCCCTGCCTACAGTAGGCGAGATCGTGGAGGATGCCGACAGCTTTGAGGGGAACGCAGATATTAAGTCCACCACTGTTTCCGCCCTCACAGACCAGCTGGTCTTAGCGGATGACTCTGGCTTAGCGGTCGCGGCGCTGGAGGGTGCTCCTGGCATCTACTCTGCGCGGTATGCGGGTGAGAACGCGAGCATGGAGGAGAATAAGGCGCTTTTGCTCGACCAGCTCACGGGAGTGACTGAGCGGAGAGCGAGCTTCGTCTGTGTCCTCTCCGTTGCGCAGCGCGGTGAAGTAGTGGCACGCTTTCGGGGCGAGTGTCATGGACGCATCATTGAGGGTGAGGAAGGTGAAGGCGGGTTTGGGTATGACCCCCTCTTTATCCCTGATGGGTATGAACAAACCTTTGCACAACTCCCTGCAGAGACCAAGAACGCGATCAGTCACCGGGCGGTAGCGATGGAACAGTTTCAGCAATGGATGAGCTCGCAGTCATAGGGGGAGGCCCTGCGGGGCTACGGGTCGCAGAGCTCGCCTCAGCCCGAGGTATGGAGGTACACCTCTATGATCAGATGCGCTCGGTAGGGCGTAAGTTCCTGGTAGCGGGGAAGAGCGGGCTAAACCTGACTAACGCCATCGAGCGTGACGCCTTCCTAGCAGTCTATAAGGGCACAGACCTACCTACAGACCTCTGGGCAGAGATGTATGATGCCTTCCCTAACACTGCTCTCCGGGACTGGGCTCAGGGGCTGGAGCAAGAGACCTTTGTGTCTAGCGGGAACAAGGTCTTTCCTCGGTCGATGAAAGCGGCGCCACTCCTGCGACGGTGGGTACAGCGCTTACGTGACACGGGGGTGCAGTTCCATCTCCAGCACCGGCTAGAAGAGCTGCAGCCACTGGTGGCAGGCGGAGCTACACTGCGCTACCGTACAGGTGATGGTGAGCTGATAGAGCGACCAGCGCGGCGGGTCGTGATGGCATTAGGTGGCGGGTCTTGGCCACAGACAGGATCTGACGGTGGGTGGTGTGCGCTCCTAGCACAGCATGGCGTCCCCATTCAGCCCTTAGCGGCGGCGAACTGTGGCTGGCAGGTAGACTGGCAGAGCGACTTTCTCACCCACTACGAGGGCACGCCCTGGAAGAACGTTCTCTGCACTGCTGGCGACGAGTCCATCCTGGGCGAGCTCGTCATCACCCGCTACGGGTTAGA
The DNA here is from genome assembly GCA_964455925.1 of uncultured Verrucomicrobiales bacterium. Taxonomy (GTDB): domain Bacteria; phylum Verrucomicrobiota; class Verrucomicrobiia; order Verrucomicrobiales; family Akkermansiaceae; genus WTJZ01. The sequence continues at coordinate 8,467 of CAYWAG010000005.1, forward strand.
AGGAGGTCCCATCTATAAGCTCGGGCATGCCCTCCGCCATGCCAGCCCCCCCGTCATGCAGCTGGACTTTAAGCCCTCCTTCACCGTGGACGCTCTCGTGCGAAAGGCAGAGTCCGTGCGCAACAACCTCGCGCTGGCTCTCAGTCAGCGCTGGAAGCTCGCCCCCTCCATCATCCACCTCCTAGCACAGCGACATGAGGCACTGTTTACCGGCGGAAAGGTCACCCTCGCAGATATCCGCGTCATTGCCGAGAGTGTCAAACACTTCCCCCTCCCCCTCACAGGACCACGTCCGATCTCAGAGGTCATCTCATCCGCAGGCGGAGTGCGCTGGGAGGGCGTAGGCACAGACCTACAGCTAAAGGCCCTGCCAGGGATCTACATCTGTGGTGAAATGCTGGACTGGGAGGCACCAACAGGAGGGTTTCTCCTACAGGGGTGTATGACGACAGCGACGTGGACAGCCGCCCAGATCACTACAAACCACTCCTAAAGCGCGCCCTTCCACCCGCAAAAAAAACGGGCGGAAGGGCGGCATGAGCATCCTGCTCATGATCAACATCTATTTGGCGATAGCCACTGACTTTCTCCTTAATGTCCGCTTATTCAATACGTGGAGAGCCAAGAAAGGCAGTGAGTGGCTAACGCCAGTAGAGTATTCACGAACGGGACGTTCGTGCCACAGCCTTTAACGCCGTCATGCGTGATGTAAGACCGCATACCAGCCCAAGGCCCCAACCCGCACAGCCCCTCACCAATAATGACGATAAGTGAATACACCATAAAATCTATACAGAAACAAAAACGACTGCAAAAAACAAAAAATACCCATTAAACCATCCAAAAACAGGTTTTAAAAAGCTTTGAATCTGATAAAATCAAAATAACAAGAGAGAGACCACTCCACCAAAAGTAACAAAATGGCGATTTTTGTAGAAAAATATTGCACCTTCTACGCCCCCTATGCTAGAGTCTTCTACGCATTCGCTCCCCGCCATCATGAACAGTCTCGTGTCCACCTTCCATGCCAGCCTACGTCCTGGACAGCTCCTAGAGAGCCTCGTCAACTCGATCCCCGGGACGTACTACTTTGTCAAAAATCAGCAAGGACAATTCGTTGGTGGCACCGAACGCTTCGCCCAACTCATTTCTGGAGAGCCGCTTGAGGGGATTATCGGCAAAACTGATTACGACTTTGTCCCCACCTTCCTCGCTCAGCACTTTGAGCTAGGAGACCAGAAGGTCCTGACGACTGGAGAACCCATCTATGATCAGCTCGAGCTCGTCCCCACTGCAGGTGGCTCCCTAGATTGGCTCAGCACGACCAAGGTGCCCCTCTTTGGGACTAACGACGAGGTCGTGGGGCTTGCGGGGCTCACCCGGCTCATCTCTGACGGGGAGGAAGTCTATGCCGCGCACCCAGAGATGCGTATCATCGTAAACTACCTCCGTGATCATTACGCAGAGAAGGTTACCATGGCAGAGGTCGCCAAGCTCGCCGACATCAGTGTGAGCACACAGGAGCGCCGCTTTAAGAAGCTCTTTGGGATCACTCCCCTGATGTATCTCCAAAAGATCCGGCTCAATGCCGCCTGCGACCTCCTCCGTACCTCCTCCCAAGAGATCGCCACCATTGCCGTCCGCACGGGCTTTAATGACCAGAGCAACATGACCCGTGCCTTTCGCACCGAGCTTAAGGTCACCCCTCTGAAGTACCGTAAGACCTACAGCGCATAACCTACGTTTCTAACAATTTACCCCCCTACTACACAAACCTATGACAGAATACTTCCCATCAGTCCCAAAAATCGAGTTCGAAGGCCCTAAGTCTAAGAACCCATTCGCCTTTAAGCACTACAATGCAGACGAGATCGTCGCGGGTAAGACCATGAAGGAGCACCTCCGCTTTGGCGCGGCATACTGGCACGTCATGCGTAACGAGCTTGGTGACCCGTTCGGGGCAGGCACCGCAGTGCGCCCATGGGATGATAAGTCTGAGAGCCTACAGAACGCGCTGAACCGTGTTCCCGTCTTCTTTGAGTTCCTCGATAAGATCGGCATCGACTACTACTGCTTCCACGACCGTGACATCGCCCCAGAAGGCGCGACCCTCACAGAGACGCACCAGAACCTCGCCGCCGTTGTTGATGAGCTAGGTAAGTTCCAGCAACAGACCGGTAAGAAGCTCCTCTGGGGCACCGCCTGCCTGTTCTCACACCCACGCTATGCGCAGGGTGGAGGCACCTCGCCAAATGCCGACATCTTTGCCTACTCCGCCTCCCAGATTAAGCACGCGCTCGACGCGACGCACAAGCTTGGTGGCGAAGGCTACACCTTCTGGGGTGGACGTGAAGGATACGCCACGCTCCTAAACACCGACATGAAGCGGGAGCTGGACCACCTGGCAGCCCTCCTCCAAGGAGCGGTCGACTACGCCAAGAAGATCGGATACGAAGGGCAGTTCTACATCGAGCCAAAGCCACGTGAACCGTCTACCCACCAATACGACTCCGATGCCGCCGCCTGCCTCAACTTCCTCCGTGAGTATAATCTCCTAGACCACTTTAAGCTCAACCTGGAGACAAACCACGCCACCCTCGCGGGGCACACGATGGAGCACGAAATGGAAGTCGCCATTAATGCCGGCGCCCTCGGGTCTATCGATGCGAACCGTGGTGACGAACTCCTCGGCTGGGACACAGATCAGTTCCCGACCAACATCTACGGCACCACTAACGTCATGCTGCGCCTCCTCGCTGATGGTGGGTTTAAGACTGGCGGGATGAACTTCGATGCCAAATGCCGTCGTGAGTCGCACACTCCAGAGGACTTATTCCACGCCCACATCGGCGGGATGGACGCCTTTGCCCGTGGTCTTAAGATCGCAGCTGCTGTGATCGAGGACGGACGTATTGATGAGTTTAAGAAGGCGCGCTACGCCTCCTATGACAGTGGGATCGGTGCAGAGATCGAGGCTGGCACGACCGACTTTGATAAGCTCGACGCCTACGCCCAGGGCATCGCGGCACCAGAGCTCGCCTCTGGCCGTCAGGAACTGCTCGAGAACATTCTGAACGAATACCTCTAGGCCCCCTCCCCCACTAACCATCTCCCAGCCATCCCCATATTATGTCATACGTCTTAGGATTTGATGCCTCTACGCAGAGCTGCTCTGCCACCCTCGTTAACACCACGAGCCTAGAGGTCGTAGGCGAGCTCTCCGTCAACTTTGGCGCGGATCTCCCCTCATATCAGGCTCCCTCCGGATTTATCCCCGGAGGGACAGGAGGAGAAGTGCACTCCGACCCACTCATGTGGCTGGATGCGCTGGATCTCCTGTTCTCTAAGATGCAGGCAGCGGGATGGCCCCTGGCAGAGGTCGTGGCGCTCTCAGGGTCAGGGCAGCAGCATGGAAGTGTGTATTTAGGCGCATCACTTCCTGCCGTGCTCTCTGGTCTCAGTGCCACGCAGTCGCTGGCAGAGCAGGTCCGCCCTGCCCTCACACGCGCCACTGCCCCCATCTGGATGGATAACTCCACCCAGGCAGAATGCGCGGACATCGCCGCCGCCCTCGGTGGTAACGATCAAGTGTGCGCCCTCACAGGCTCCATCATGACGGAGCGGTTCACAGGGGCACAAATCCGCAAGTTCTCCCTGCAGGAGCCCCAGGCGTATGAAGCGACGCACTTCATCCACCTCGTCAGCTCCTTTATGGCATCTGTCCTAGCAGGGCAGAGCGCCCCCATTGATGCCGGTGACGGCGCAGGCATGAACCTCATGAACCTTGCCACGGCAGACTGGGATGCACGCATGCTCGCCGCCACCGCTCCGGAGCTCAGCCATAAGCTCCCCCCCGTCGCACCAGCAGGCAGTGTCATCGGCACCGTCTCCGCGTATTTCACAGAGCGCTACGGGCTAAATGCAGACTGCCGCGTGTACCTCTGGTCTGGTGATAATCCCTGTAGCCTCGTCGGTATGGGCGCCTCTACACCAGGGAAGATCGTCATCAGCCTTGGCACCAGCTACACCCTCTTCGCCGCGCTCCCACAGCCCCTGACAGATCCGCAAGGGTACGGCCACGTCTTTGGTAACCCCATGGGAGGGTATATGAGCCTCACCTGCTTCATGAACGGCTCCCTAGCACGCGAGAAGGTGCGCGAGCACAAGGACGTGGACTGGTCACAATATGGTAACGACTACCTCCAGCGTACCCCTGCCGGAAACGCAGGTAAGCTCATGCTACCCTTCTATGAGCCAGAGATCACCCCTGCCCTCGCGCTACCCGCCCCTCTTACCAATGGATGGTCACTAGAGGATGCCCCTGCCGAAACCCAAATCCGCGCCTGCCTAGAAGGACAGCTCCTGAACATGCGCCACCACACCGCCTGGATGGGCGACGCCCCCACAGAAGTCCTCGTCACGGGCGGTGGTAGCAAGAGCGAGCCGATCTGCCAGACGATTGCCGATGTCTTCGACGCCAACGTCATTAGGCTCCAAAACGCAGGATCAGCCTCCCTCGGTGCCGCCATCATGGCAGCCGTGGCGGCAGACCTCCAGCCCCTACAGACACTAGAGAACGCCCTCTGCACCCTCGACCTAGACGCCACCGTCCAGCCGCAGCACGCGGCCACCTACACCGCCCTCCTGCCAGACTACCTCGCCCTCCTCCAGAGTGCGAAATCCGCATAGAAAAAACGGGCTACCGCAGCATGCAGTAGTCGGAGGGATACCTTGGTCGCTGAAGCGACCAAGAGGAATCTCGTAAGCTTTATGTTAAATGCGGGTAACTATTCAGGTGCAGTCAGTGTACTGGTTCTGCTCCTACTCTGGCGCGACACTAGCGCAGTGCGCTGCTAGGATTCTTATTCCCGAAGTTGCGGAACTGGGTTCCTACGCTGTCGATGCGTTGTTTAATGCTGTCGGAGGCTTGGGCATAGTCTTGCTCTGTATTCCATGGGCCTTCAAAGACGACGTTCCCGTTCTGGTCTCTGACGATGGCGCTCTTAGAGTCGTTAACGGTGTGGATCTCCACACTGCCTTCGGAGTCATGGACACGCACAGAGCCTGAGGACTCAAAGTTGAGGTTGAGGTTTGGTGCTACCTCCTTCATGAGCTTCCCGAACATCCTGCTAAACCCGCCACGCGTATCGCTGCGCTCGCTCGGCTCGGGGGTGAAGGATTCCTCTAGGTTCCTGCCCTCGTTCATTAGACGCTGGAGCTGGGAGAGTTGGGAGTTCTCACGTGCTGGAGTTGGGGTAGTGGACTGCCGTTGTGCCTTGGCGGGGCGATCACAGAGCTGGAGGGTGTAGTCTTGCTGCTGTCCCTTAGAGATGGCGGAGAGCTCGATCTTACAGCGTGAGGTGCGCTCTGAGATCACACGCTTTAGCATGCGCTGATCGGTAATAGGAATGCCATTGATCTCTAGGATAATGTCATAGACCTGGAGACCCGCCTTCGCCGCAGGGCTGTCCTTGACCACGTATTTGAGGACGAGACCGTGATTCACGCCAAACTGTGCTCTCAGTGGTGCGCTCACGGGATCTCCTAAGACTCCGAGGAAGGCGACTCCTGACTCCTTATGCTCGGCACAATCCTCACCTGACGGTGCGGCGCCGTATGGATCTGTGGCAGCGGCAGGAGTGGCTGCGGGGGCCGGTGGTGCTGGGCGCACTGGCTCTACGACCTTGGGCTGCACTTGCTTCAGCTGGCTGTAGTCCATGGCAGGAGAGGTGGGCTTACTTTCATTCTCCGCAGTCACCGTGCTGGGACGCTCAAAGGCGAGGCACGAAACTGTCATCAGGGTGAAGGGAAGGAATTGTCTCATAGGATTCTACTGAATGAGCGAGTTCTCTCTCCTGTTTTGTTTACAAAGATGAAACGATTCTCCGCAAGATGTAGAAAATTTCGCGCGGGGGGCTTACGATGTAAGCCCTTTTCTCCCTTTTGTCAGCCCCCAGGCGAGGAAGGCTAAGCCGAGGACGATCATAAAGGTGGAGTAGAACTGCCCCTTTGTGAGGGGGCCGATGAGCGCGGAGTCTGGCTCGCGGTAGAGCTCCGCCGTCATCCGTCCTACAGCATAGAGGATAAAGAACAGGCCCGTTAGCACGCCATGCCCCAACTGAGGGAGGCGGAGGCGCAGCGTCCAGAGGAGGAGGAAGAGCAAGGCACCCTCCAGAATAGCCTCGTAGAGCTGCGAGGGGTGACGGGGCTCTAGGAGGGGCGTAAAGGCTTGATGGAGCTCGGGCGAGCTCCTTAGTGCCTCTCGGATGTAATCGATGTTATAGTCCTGCCCCTCTGCTGGCGGAGCGATCTGCATCACGGCATGGTGTGCGGCCTCACGCTGAGAATGCTCTGGTGCCTTTGGGTCACTGAGGGCGCTGGGAAAGCGCATCGCCCACTTACAGTCAGGATCCACCCGTCCATACAGCTCCCCGTTGATAAAGTTCGCCATCCTGACACAGAACAGCCCCACAGGTGCGACCACACAGAGCCCGTCGCCGAGCCCCGTCCATGACACCCCCTTCTTCCGAGCATAGAAGAAGGTAAAAATCACGAGGGCAAAGATCCCGCCATGGCTCGCCATCCCGCCTTCCCAGACCTTAAAGATGACCAACGGATCGTTAAGCACATATTCAATGCCCCGCTTAGGAATCATATAGAACAGCACATACCCGAGCCGCCCACCGAGAAAGACCCCAAAGAGCGCAGAAAATGCGATAAAGTCCGACACCTGTGTATCCGGCAGCACCCATAACTGCTTTCGTGCCAAGTGGCGTAACAGCCAAAACCCTAAGGCAAAGCTCACTAAGTAAGCCAGCCCATACCACCGAATCGCTAAGGCTCCCCCAAACTCGACCAGCACAGGGTTCCAGTCATGTATATACGCTGTGATCATACCCCAGCGGTAGCAGAGATCGCCGCCGCAGGGCAATAAGAAAAGCACTTCTACGAGAGCGGCTTCAGGACTACTCCCTCAGGCGAATCCTCTGCGCTCCAGCCCAGCGCCTTTAGTTCATCGCGGATGGCATCAGCACGCGCCCAGTCCTTACTGGCCTTAGCGGCACTACGCTCGTCCGCCAGGGCTTGGATCTCCGCAGGGGCTTCTGCGCGCACCGCAGGCTCGTAGGTCGGAGGTTGGATGCCGAGAGCGGAGAGAATCCCATGCAGGGCAGTCCAGTTCGTGGCAGCCTCCTCTGGACTGAGTCCCTTTAGACGCTTCAGCTGAGGGAACATCTTCCCAATGGCACCTTGTGTATTCAGGTCGCCCTGCAGCGCGTCCCAGGCATCCTGAAAGAGAGCAAAGTCGGTAACGGCGACGGGAGTCCCATCCATATCAGGGAGGGTCGGGTGCTCTTGCTGGAACTCATAGATCGCACGCGAGATCTTACCGAGTGCCTCCCGCGCGGCGTGGAGAGAGTCCAGGGTGAAGTTCAGGGGCTTACGGTATTGCGTCCCCAGGAGGACATAGCGCACTTCCGTCCCCGTGTATCCCTTAGCCTCTAGGTCTGCGAGGGTGTAGAAGTTCCCTAGCGACTTCGCCATCTTTCCGCCATCTACTAGTAAGTGCGTGACGTGGAACCAATGCTGCGCAAACCCTCCGCCATAGGAGCACTTAGACTGCGCAATCTCGTTCTCATGGTGCGGGAAGATCAGATCTACCCCCCCGCTGTGGAGGTCAAAGGTGTCTCCGAGGTGCTCTTGGATCATCGCAGAGCACTCGATGTGCCAGCCGGGACGTCCTTCCCCCCACGGGCTGTCCCAATAATGCTCGCCGTCCTCATCCTTCCGTGCCTTCCAGAGGACGAAGTCACTGATGGAGTCCTTATCGTATTCATCGGCATTGTTGACGCGCGTGTTTTGCGTCTTCCCTAAGTCTAGCTCGCGGGTATCCAGGCGCGAGAGTTCTCCGTATGCCTCATAGGACGAGATCTTAAAGTAAACGGATCCATCCTGCCCCACATATGCATGTCCCTTATCCAGCAGCATCTGCGTCATCGTGATCTGCTGTGGAATATGCTCCACTGCCCCTGGCTCTACATGCGGAGGTAAGCAGTGCAGCGCCTCACAGTCCTCATGGAACTTATCCGTCCACTGCTGGGTAAAGGCGGTGAGGCTCATCTCACTAGCGAGCGCGCCCTTGATCGTCTTATCATCAACATCGGTCAGATTACGGACATGAAAGGTAGGCGTCCCCCCGACCTCTAATGACCGGCGCAGCACATCCTGTAGGACAAAGGTCCGAAAGTTCCCGATATGCGCAGGGCCATAAACCGTGGGTCCGCAGCAATAGAAGCGGTAAGTCTCGCCATCGATCGGCTTTAACTCCAAGGGCTTATTCTGAGCAGTGTCGTGTAATTTCATGGTCGTCTCTAATATCTCTTAATACGTAGCACTGTATCTACGCCCGAATCACCACGCCGCACAAGCACAGAAGTGCATGAGTGTTACCGTGCATTACTCCGGAAAGTCGATCCTCCAGATTTGGGTGGCTTCTTGGGCCAGGTTTCGCTGGTGCTCATGCGCATGCGCGAGGTTCCACTCCGCATATTTATCAGCTAGCTGCGCGGAGGTGCTAAAACCACTACTGGACAGAATAGGTCGCTTATCCTCATAACTCAGAATATCGCAGTCCTTGTTCTTCCCTTTTTCCAGCAAAGTCATATTTGCGATCAGATACGTTATATCCTTATCTGCTTCATCCCAATCCTCATCTGGGTTCTGCGGGTAGACATGCTCGATCGTGATGTTGCTATCGCCCATGTCGTAGCGGGTATGCGTCCTCTTGCTCTCCAACTGAAACAGAATGTAACGCACGATCTTACTGCTTCTTGAGGCTGTAGTGATAAACTCCTTCTGACTAAAGCTGGTCGCAAAGGATGCATCGCTCACATAGAGAGGTGCGAGTGCACGGAGCAGAGAGGCTCGATCCATAATGTGCTGATCATGGATGCCCCTTGCGACCTGAGCATAAATGCGCTCCTGCTCAGTTGCATGCATATTGGAGATCACATTATAGCGGAAGGCGATAATAGCGATGTAGCGCAGCGTGCGGGTAAAGAGCCTCCGGTCTGTGAAATAAAATTGGCGAAAAGCAGAGAGTAGCAGAGGCAGGTGCTGACGTATATGAAAGAGCTTCAGCGCCTCTAGGGCGTTCCGTTCATCCTCGTTCCAAAAGGAATCTTGTGGAGCCATGAGCGCGACGTAAACCTCAGAACTCGTATGCAGATTATCCATGAGTTCAAACGCTGCTTCACGCTCACTGATCTCTCTCTTAATCGTCTTAAAGAGCGCATTCTTCCGCACGAGTTTGCGCTGTGAGTTCCAATAGCAACGCAGGAAGTCTGGGAATGAATATGAGCCCAGAACGCCCACCGTCCGCTCCCAGAGCGCCTCCATTCTATCGAGCTCTATCTGATGGGTTCCCGTCCTGACGGCGGTAGAAAAAAGAAAGTTTTTGAGCAAATCCGTAGAAGAAAGCTTAACCCCACGCGCATTGAGAGTCTCAAACACCTTATACGCATTAAGCTCATCCGTCACAGTAATGGTCGTAAAAAACAGCTTATCGACCATATTGGTCAGCAGGATAGCGATCTCCTCCCCATTAGTGCATTCAGCCTTAATCTTGGCATAGAACCAGTCCAGAGCCTTACGGAGGCTGTGCTCAGAGGCGCGGAGATTCTTCAGAGGCATCTTCCGCAGAGGCACCATGAAGTTTTGGTAAAAGTCATTGTTGTGCCGATTCAGCGTCAGCTTAGGAATCGACACGAAGGTCACGGGATCGACAAACCCGATGTACGTCTCGCGAAATTGTTTCGCACGCACCTCGTTCCTTTCCTTTTCCGTGACTTCCGGGGATAGCTCTACGAGCTCTTGTAAGCGCTTGACCGCTGCTAGGATAATGATGCTGAGGGTTGTGAGCCGTTGCTGACCATCGATCACATCATGTTTTTTTGTGTCTGAGCTCTGCAACACAAGATAGCCCATATAGTGACTCTCATCTGTGTCACCCTCCATCAGCACCATCAAATCCTCCCAGAGATCGTCCCATTCATCTAAACCCCATGAGTAATCACGTTGAAAACTGGGAACATTGTACACCAATCCATTTCCAAGAAGTTTTCTCAGAGTTTCATTGGTGGTTCCAAAGTTGACACTAGACATTAGGAGGAGGGGGGGAGTGAGGGGTGATCATATCCCATTCGATGGGGCTAAACAAGCGGTATTCTGTTAACTACCCCTCCGCTTTTTTCGCTCTGGTGATAGACGAGACCGAGTGCCTGGCGACGATGTTTCCTTTGACCCCGCGGCCTTTTACTGCGATTTGCCCGAAGTTGTATTGCTGGTTCAGGTTATGCAGGCCCAGACCGCTCTTAAAGTTAATCGTGACAGTATGCTGGGCGGAGTCATCCTCTGTATCAAAGATACTGAGGTGTAGGATGCGTGACTTTGGCTTCCCTTGCGTGAGTTCGTATTCCTTTCCGCGTGTGATACCTCCGACTTGGAAGCGTTTGGCGTAGCAGTATCCATCTAGCCCATCGCGGTAGATGACACAGTAATACTTCGGCTCATCCTTACGGAACAGTGCCAGATGCTGGGGGTTCTTACCGACAAAGACTTTCTCCCCGACCTTATCAACCGTGAGTTTCCCCCCAGTGCTAATCCAGAGCATGTCATCGAGACGAGAGCAACGCTCGATCTCCTTGCCCTCCTTCTTCAGCGAGGTCGCATACCCCGCGAACCCTTCCTTAGCACTAAGGTAGAGCATCTCGGTGGCAAGCGCGACCTGACTACGATCCACCTTCTCAAAGGTCGTAAGCTCAGTCATACGCTCCTTATCCCCGCCGTAGGTTTTCTTAAGGTTCTCGTAATAGCGAATCGTGTAGCGCGTGAGGTTACGGAGGTTCTTCTCTACCTGCTCGATGGCTTTCTCTAGCCTGTTGAGCTCCTCATCCGCCTTAAACTTATTATACTTAGAGATCCGCTTAATCCGGATCTCCGTGAGGCGCTCCAGATCATGCGGCGTTACTTCCCGGCGCAGCAGGTGCTTATGTGGCTCCAGCCCAGCGTCTATCGCCTCTAGCACACTCTCCCAGGTCTCGCATTCCTCGATGTCACGGTAAATACGGTTCTCAATAAAGATCTTCTCTAGTGAGGAGAAGTGCCACTTATCATGCAACTCACCGAGCTCGATCTCCAGCTCCAGCTGGAGCAGCCCCTTAGTGAGGTCAGTGCATCGACGCAATATCTCAGAGACGCCGATAAAGTGCGGCTTACCATCCATGATCACACAAGCGTTCGGCGAGATAGAAACCTCGCAGTCCGTAAAGGCGTAGAGGGCATCGCGCGCGCTCTCCATATCAGAGCCTGCAGGTAGCGTGATCTGAATATCGGCGCGCTCGGCGGTGAGGTCATCCACCCGCATCACCTTAATCTTACCGCGCTCATTTGCCGAGACGATCGAGTCCTGCAGCGAGGTCGTAGTCACCCCAAACGGGACATCATGAATGCGGAGCACACGCCCCTTCTCGATCTCGATCCGCGCACGGACACGCACCTTTCCGCCACGCAGTCCGTCCTTATAGTTACTGACATCTGCTAAGCCACCAGTACTAAAGTCAGGATAGAGCTCAAAGGGCTGCTTACGCAGATGACAGATAGAGGCATCAATGAGTTCATTAAAGTTATGCGGCAGGATCTTACATGCCAGCCCCACCGCGATCCCCTCTACCCCCTGGGCGAGAAGCAGCGGGAACTTCATAGGCAGTGTCACGGGCTCCTTATTACGCCCATCATAGGAGACCGTCCAGTTTGTGGTCTTAGGGTTAAAGGAGACCTCCTTAGCAAACGGAGTAAGACGCGCCTCAATGTACCGGGGGGCTGCCGCCCGATCCCCAGTGAGCGTATTCCCCCAGTTCCCCTGGGTATCGATCATGAGCTCCTTCTGCCCCAGCCCGATAAAGGCATCCCCGATAGCGGCATCGCCATGGGGGTGGTACTGCATGGTATGCCCTACCACATTCGCGACCTTATTATAGCGCCCATCGTCCTTCTCCTTTAGAGAATGCAGAATCCGGCGCTGCACAGGCTTTAGCCCATCTCCTAAGTGTGGGACAGCACGCTCCAGGATCACATAGCTCGCGTAATCGAGAAAGTAATCGGAATACATTCCATCCAGTGTTGTCGGCGTCTCTTCTTGCACGCTAGAACACTTAAATTATCACAGGAGATTAATAAAGCTCTTTTTTAGCTCTTCTCAGACTTTTTAGATTTTCGGGCGCACTTATATTTATTTCAT
>CAYWAG010000006.1:0-18068 GCA_964455925.1 uncultured Verrucomicrobiales bacterium
GGTTCGCACCGTGGTCAGAGAAGTTTGCTTCCCCGAGGACGTGGAGACCCGGGAGGTTAGACTGTAGGTCGTAGTCCACCCAGAGACCGCCCATGGTGTAGTGCACCGCAGGGTAGATCATCATGGGTTGCTTATATGGGTTTTCGCCCGCGATCTTCTCATACATTTGGAAGAGGTTGCCGTAACGAGCACGGATGGCGTCTTCGCCGAGGCGGTCGATAGCATCACGGAAGTCGAGGTAAACCCCGAGGCCAGTTTTAGCAACACCACGCCCGTCGTCGCAGGCTTCCTTCGCCGCACGGGAGGAGATGTCACGAGGAGCGAGGTTACCAAAGGAGGGGTATTTACGCTCTAGGAAGTAGTCGCGGGCATCCTCTGGAATGTCAGAGGCTTGCTTCTTGCCCTCACGGATGGCAGCGGCATCTTCCTTCGTCTTCGGTGCCCAGATGCGTCCATCATTACGGAGGGACTCGGACATGAGAGTAAGCTTAGACTGATACTCACCACTGACAGGAATACAGGTCGGGTGAATCTGCGTGTAGCAAGGGTTGGCGAAGTAGGCGCCACGCTTCCAGGCTTTAACCGCAGCGGAGGCATTACAGCCCATCGCATTCGTAGAGAGGTAGAAGACGTTACCATATCCACCAGTCGCGAGGAGAACGGTGTCACCTGCGTAGGAGGAAACCTCACCAGAGCGCATGTCACGGACAACGATGCCCTTAGCGTGACCATCGACCATCACGAGGTCGAGCATTTCAGTGCGGGTAAACATTTCGACACCACCTTTGTTGATCTCCTTCTCCAGAGCCTGATAAGCACCGAGCAGAAGCTGCTGTCCGGTTTGACCACGAGCATAGAAGGTTCGGGATACTTGCGCTCCACCAAAGGAACGGTTAGCGAGGAGTCCGCCGTATTCACGAGCAAACGGAACGCCCTGAGCAGTCGCTTGGTCGATGATATTGACCGACACCTCTGCCAGACGGTGAACGTTCGCCTCACGGGAACGGAAGTCACCGCCCTTTACGGTATCATAGAAGAGACGGCGCACGGAGTCACCATCGTTCTGGTAGTTCTTAGCGGCATTGATGCCGCCCTGCGCCGCGATGGAGTGCGCGCGGCGAGGTGAGTCTTGGTAACAGAAGCACTTCACCTTATAACCAAGCTCAGAGAGCGTAGCAGCAGCGGCCGCACCAGCGAGGCCAGAGCCGACCACGATGATGTTATACTTACGCTTGTTAGCAGGGTTGATGAGCTTAGAGTTCATCTTGTGGTCAGTCCACTTATCAGCGATCGGACCTTCTGGGATGTTGGAGTTGAGAGCCATAGGAAAGAGGAGTTAGAGTGGGTTACTTAATGATCCCTGCCATGACAGAGAGAGGAATGGAAATGAAGCCGAGCCAGATAATAAGGGCGTATGCCTTAGAGCCGTTGTTGATCAGGGCTTCTGTCTTAGAGGTGCGGAGCCCGAGCGTCTGGAAGACAGAGGCGACCCCGTGTGAAAGGTGCGAGCAGAGGAGGGTGACCGCGATGATGTAGAAGATGGTAGCTGGAGGCCAGTTAAAGCCATCGACCACCATCTTATAAGCATTGTGGTATTCCTTGCCATCGTAGATTACCGTGTAGAGATCTGGGTTATTATACTCATTACCCGCACGCACGGTGAAGTGGAGAATGTGATACACGATGAAGGCGAGGATGGTAAGGCCAGACCAGATCATGATCTTGGAAGAGAAGCTAGAGCGCTGAGTGCCGTCCTTCTTATACTTCTCTCCAGCCGCACGGTTTGCGATTGTCAGCTGCACTGTGCCAACAACGTGTAGAACCAGAGAGGTGAGGAGAACGATCCGAGCGATCCACACCCCTGCCCCGTGTAGCATGTGATGAAGGAAATACGCATATTCGTTAAAGGCGTGACCGTCATCAGGGATGTAAAGAAGCATGTTACCACTGAGGTGGCCTGCGAGAAAGAGAGCGAGCACCGCACCTGTAACAGCAACGACGATTTTCTTACCAATGGAGGATCCCCAAAAGTTGAAGAGGAATTGTAGGGTCTTATTCATGAGACTTTAAATTGTCCCTCAATAGGTAACTCCATCCCCCGCCTGCGCAAGCGCAAAAGAGGGCTAACTATGATTATTTCTCATGAAAAGTGACCAGAGACTATTGAGATATAGTCTCAACAAATTCATTACACCTCTAATACAAGAGATGCTTAACAATTACAGTCATAAACGTGCACACTTATTGGCACTGTGACTGAGAAGCGACGCAGAGAAAGGGTAAAATCTGCCGAAACTGCTCACAATTGTGAACCTCGCTTTTGGCTCCGGACACCCAAATCTTACCAGAGAGTTTTTAGAAGTGGTATCAGCGAGAGGAAGAGCCTCAATCCAATACTCGTGGGGGTTCCCGCGAGCAGTTGATAGAGGCGTGAAAGTATCGCTAAGCGGCCCTACAGTGTTTCGTTAACAGTGTAGAAGACGTGCTCCTGCCAGAGAGGACTCCCCCCCTCGGACTGGACTGCATCGCTAATCGTAAGTTGGTGCACGTGCCCTCGGGTGAGCTTGTCTACGGTGAGGCGCACAGACATCTTATCAGGAGAGATCTCGGCTTTTGTTACTGTAGGTTCATAAGGGTCAATGTAGCCTTCGCTGCCATATTTCTCGCGATGTTGGTAAGACCAGGCTCCCATTTTATAGTTAGCGACATCAGCAGCGGCTTGGTCTGCCAAGGCGTGAGTGAAGTGGATGATGAACCCATCCTCGGAGATGTTGACCTGCTGCATGCTAAAGGGGGTGACACCAGTCCATGTGACGCGCTCGAAGCTGAAGGGCTTCTTCCCTCTGGATCCCCATCCACGGTTAGTGCCGCCTGTAAAGAGCACGCCGTTGTCGCCCATCTTGACAGAGACGATGCCGGACTGGAAGCCACTGAGATGCTTCCAGACAGCTCCTTGGTATTGCCCCTTAACTTTCTCCAAATAAACGCGCTGCACCTCGGAGTGAGTCTGCTCACCGACGAGGAGTTGGCCCGCAAACGGCCCAAACTTGCCTGCAGAGTCATCCGTAATGATGCCCGTGGGGGATTGACCTACTAAGCTGTGCGGAAACATGACAGCGGGACGCTGGAAGGAGGGGTTTAGCTCATACTCCGCTTGGACATTACCGGTTCCCACTGGATCAGGAGGGGCTACTAGACCAGCAAGCTCTGCGTATTTGGTGCCCGTGGGGTTCCCTTGGAAGCTTCCTGGGTTCAGCCACTTCAGGGATGAGGAGCCGTTCCAGTGTCCCTGGTTATCCGTGTAGAAGCAGTCGCCTTCTGCATTAAACCCGATCCCGCCGGGAGAACGAATACCAGAAGCGGTAGGAATGGCATTACCGGTTTCCATATCGTAGCGGAAGGCCCAGCCTCGCCAGTCACTCTCGGCACGACCTGACCCAGTGAGGCAATGCACAACCCAGATATTCCCTTCCTGATCAGGAGTGGAGCCGAAGTTATACTCGTGGTAGTCTCCGTTCACGCCCCAGCTATCGTTTACGGTACGGTAGCTGTCTGCGACACCATCGCCATCGTTGTCGGTCATCTTAGTGATAGCGGCTCGATCAGTGGCGTAGATGGAGCCATCGCGATAAAAGATCCCTAGAGGCTCATGGAGCCCTGTGGCGAAACGTTGCCAGGTGACAGCCGCAAGATCCTCACCATAGGCACCGGAGCAGACCCAAATATCTCCCCGACGACTGGCGACGGCAACTTTTTGGTCTGGTAAGATGGCAATGCCTGTCGCCTCTAGGGTGACGTCCTTAGGGGTAGGAATGACCTCGCGCTTATAGTAGTCCCCCTGCGACTCGGGAGCCTTAGATTCAGAGGTGTTATAGACACTAGAGGTTGACTGTGTGGGCATCGGCTCTGCCCAACTGAGCGTAGGCAGCAGAGCGATGAGGGGAAGAGAGTTCCTGAATGACATAGGATTCGGTAGTAGGCAGATCACTGCTTAGTTAAAGGTGTAGGTGAGGGTGACTGGACGGGAGGGCAATAACTGGATGACAAGACCATCGTCATGCATTATCGCTGTAGATGGGTAATCGCCAAGATCAAGAGTCGCACCACCTCCAATATCGTATGGAGGGGTCTTGCTCCCCGGCCGCCTGACGAGTTGCATGTAGAGAGCATCGTTCAGCTCTGAGGTCTTAATAGTGCGGCTGAGCGTCTTGCCGTCTTTGCTCACAGCATAGGTCTCTGATATTGCTGCGGAGCCAACGTGGTAATGGAAGGTCAGGCTCCCAGCGGCGTCGTAGGTGTATTCGACGAATTGCAGCTGAGAACTATCAACTGGGGTGCTGGTATGAGATCCAACACGGAAGGTGTTCCCTTTCTTACGTGCGTTTAGGATTGTTACAACGCTTTCGGACGGGCGGATAAACTCGCCACGAGCCCTTCCGTGCCAGGTGTTCCCGGGATCGATAAACTCGCCTTGCCATAGCTGGCTGAGTTCGGTGGTATCGGCATCAAAGACGAAGTTCATCCCCTCAGGGAACCCAACGACCAGAGCACGTGAAATCTTGTTCTTAAAGAAGTTTCGGTGCACGATGGGGCGTTTGAGCTCATGCTTAAGGCGGAAGGATGGATACCTCTGGAGCTTAGAAATATCATGAAAATGGCGTTGTTCAAAGCCTGGCCCACTCCAGTAAACACGGCAGTCAAACGGCTGCCCTTTCTGGTGTGTGTAGCGGAGTTCGAACTTAGCCTCCCCCTTCTCAAGGTTGACCAGAACTACGCTAGGGCTGGCATCCCCTGCCCCACGCTCGGCTATGACGTCACCGTTTAACAACAGTTGGGCAGCTTCCTTTCCTGCGAGCACGAAGCGGTATTCAGCTGGGCGATTCACCTTTAGCCCTCCACGCCAAATTGCGGAAAAGCTCTCGGTGGTCTTGCCACATTGCTCTGGGCGAAAGAGTCCGCCTTCTTCCTCCTCTACGGTCATGGGCTTCATGGTGCCCAGTGCAGTGAGGTCATCGGTATATTTATAGCGCTCGGAGAGCAGGTGTATAAGCTTTGTAGGATGGTTCGTTAGCGGGTATACACGTGCCAGATCAGGGGCACTCCACATTCCAGTAACAGTCTTCTCCTTGCCCTTAAACGGAACGACCCGGGGGGCAGTTCTTTGCCTAGCGACAAAGCCCGCATCGACTTCCTTACCAACATTAGTCCAGCTGTTGCGCACATAGTTCATGACTGAGGCGATCTGCTCATCGTTCAGTGCGACCTGTGGAGGCATTACTAGGTTATAGCGCTCGCCCAGCACAGTCATGTCACCCTGAATCCCGTGGATCAAGATTTGAGCCATGCGTTCGGGGCGACCGTTCACCCAACCACTGTGTGCCAGTGGAGGAGCGGCACCAGCTACACCCTTACCGTCGGCTCCGTGGCAACCAGAGCAATACATCGTGTAAAGTTGCTCACCAGGCATGGCTGAGAGAGAGGAACTGAGGCTCACAGCACCAGCCGCAAGCCGTAAGGACAGAGAGTTCAAGAATCTAGAGAATACGGACATAAATAAATTTGTAGAGAGTAAGAGTGTGAAGAGCTACGATACTACTCAGCGGAGTCTGAGAGGTGGAGCACCCAGAGAATCCCGTTAAGGTAGTGCTGGAGGACTTGGGGATGGTAATACATAGCATGATTATGGCCCAGTGAGGAGTAAAACACGCGAATATTATCGTGATCCTTCATCCAGCTAATAGGAGCGTTCTTCTCCTCTGGGCGCTTCGACTTCTGAAAGCTGTTACGGTGTGGATCCAGCTGAAGCAGGATTTCATGCTCCCCTGTGATGGTGGAGTCTTTATACTCGTATATTTCCTCTGGGAAAGTCAGACCGTCGACGGGGAGAAACTCTACCAGCGGGTTTTCACGACTCTCCTCTGGGACGATGATGTTGACCTCGGTATTAGAGTTCCACGGGTGCCCAGTAAAGTAGGCTCCGATCATTTCCCCATATTCATGCCAATCGTAAAAGGTGTCCGTAGCAGCGTGAACCCCCATAAAGCCTTTACCACTCTTTAGGTGAGACATAAGACTATCCTTCAAACGCCGATCCGTCTCCGCCCACTGAGCCTCTTCCTCTGGGGTTAGGGACGCCTTAACGGTAGTCCTCCCCTTCTTCGTATGAGGGAGAAAGAGCTCTCCTGTAGTGTTAAGGAAGCAGATAGCATCATACTGCTGGATTCGGTCAGGCTCGAAGGCATGAATATCATCTGTTACGGTAACCTCAAAGAGCTGTGTCTGCTGAGCTAAGAGCTCAAATGCCAGACTCCCAGTGCGGATCGACCCGTGACGGAAGCCTTTTGTAAGTGTAAAGACCAGCAAATGTGGACGCTCCTCCTCTGCGCATGGCGAGGCGACGTCTAGCTGTGCAATCGCGTCGAGAATTTCCACCTGAAACCTTGGGGCTTTTTGCTGTTTTTTAGTGCCTTGACTACCCGCCAAAATCGGCTTCTCAGCAACGCAAAAAGCCGATGTTAACAGGAGAGATATTAGTAAACGAAAGTACGAACGCAGATTACCCATAACAATCAAATGACGGTATATGTATATATTGTCAAGGGTAAACCTGAGTGATTTTAGAGGAGAAAGGCTCCTCCGTGAGCCGAACTCATTCGATTTCTTAACTCTTCCTGAAGAATTACCTTCTTTGCGCCTTTGCGTCTTTGCGGTTCAAAATCAACTGCGGGGTTAAGGTTGGTGACGGCGAGACGCCGTCACTCCCCTGCCTTGTGACCGCTTTCTGATCTCACCTTAATAGTTACCCTGTTTAAAGGTTAGTGGCATGCTGTCGCAATACCACGTAGATTAAATAGCTATCCACTGATGAGCTATTACTTAGTTGCTGACCTCGATGCGGTAGAACCCTCTGAACTGCCCTGAGTTTTGCGCGTTGATGATGAAGGAGGTCGCATCTGACTCACCTGTAATACCAGACTGCACAACAGTCCAAGACCCCGAGGTCATATCTGGTGAGTGTAAGATAGTGTAACTCTTACCAGACACAGAGCTCCAGTCGAGCGATACTTGGTTCCCGTTCTTGCGGCAGCCACGCATTCTAAAGCGGGAACTACGGCTGTTCGGGTTCGTACCCGCGAGGTATTCCTGGAGGGCAGTGTGCCCATCGCCATCGTTGTCTGTATTAGTAGCAGCCACAGTGAGAGGGTATCCGTTCGCCGTGAGCCAGCTAGCAGGGATGCCATTGATCATCTCCTCTTCACCTGAAGTGAGTGTCGTCACCGCTGCGGTTGGAAGCCCTTCGGCGACATGCACTGGGTTACGGTTCGCATCGTAGATGGTAACGGTGAAGTTATCAAGCTTTGATGCATCGCCACCAGTCACATTCGTGATGACTATGCTCTCGATATTCACTGTGGATCCAAGATCGACTTCCCACCATGGGTTCTGATCCCAGTTCGTGGCTGAGTTCGTGAAGGCTCCGTCTCCTTGATCCACAGCATTATCTGCAGAGTAGGAGGAGGTAAGGTCACTACTCTGTGTGGCGGTTCCTGAGGTCGCGATGTTAGAGCCACCCACGTAGATCTCTACTTCCTCCAGGTAAAGCTTCATCTTAGAGGTGCCCGCAGTGGGGATGGTTATGCGGACGTAGCGGCCGGTACCGTTGGTAATAGTGGTCCCAGAGCCTGTGGTGGACTCTGTGTATTGAGCCGTCACAGTGAGATTACCCGTTACGTTTGTGAAGGTGCGATCCCATCCTGAGAAGGTATAGCCAGCTGGAGGAGTAACGGTCGGAGCTATGGCGGCACCACCCTCTGAGACCGTTTGGTTCAGCGCTCCCCCTCCGGAGCGGCTACCGTTTCCCAAGTCAAAGGTAACATTGTAGCTTGTGCCTGAGGCGGGCTCATATTGCGCGGAAATAATGATATCCGAGTTAATGAGATCTGGCGTGCTGCTCCATCCAGAGAAGATGAAACCTACAGGAGGCGTAAAGGTGGGAACCTCTGAGGGAGTGCCCTTAGGAACAAACTGGCTCAGTGCGCCACCACCAGTACGGGTGCCTCCATTGAGGTCAAAGGTGACGGACATATCGCTCGAAGTCTTACCATTGAGTGAGTAGAGAGCCGTAATGATACGGTCACCTGAGATGTCGTCAAACCTAGAGTTCCAGCCAGTGAAGGTATAGCCTGCTGGGGCGTCAAAGGTCGGCTCCACTGCGGCCTCATTCAGCTGGATAGACTGGGTTAGAGCACCTCCACCAGTATGGGTGCCGGATGAGAGCTCAAAGTTAACGGTGTAGATTCCTGAATTGCGTCGGTAAACCGCTGCGATGACCCGATCAGAGAGCACATCCTCTAAGCTACTAGACCAGCCACTAAAGGTGTATCCAGCTGGAGGTGTAATCGTCGGTGCCGTAGCGGATTGACCGCGAGTTACGGATTGGGAGAGAGCACCACCACCAGTACGAGAGCCTTCGCCTAACTCAAAGGTGATCGTGTATGCCTTAGTAGCGGAATGCGTGTTAGGAACACGGAACACATTATCTCGTACGAAGTCATGGAAGGCAGCCTTTGTCGCTGCGGTCGCTTGACCGTGTCGATGTCCCTTATCCTCTACGATCAAGGTAAAGTCACCTCCAAGACTCTCGTAGTCACGCTGCAGAGCTAAGTCGTTCGACGCGATCGGGACGGCGTGATCTGATGAACCACAGATACTGAGGATCTTAACACCTGATTCAGCCAATGGTCCGATCTGCTGGAGCGGGCTATCATATGCTAGATGCTGCATCACCTCTTCCATCGTGGTATATTCGCTGTAATGCTGGACATAGAGATCTGCTGAGCCGTTAGAGCCATCGGCAGCATAGAACTTCCCAGGGGCATACTCCATCGCACTAGTGTAACTCC
This sequence comes from uncultured Verrucomicrobiales bacterium, assembly GCA_964455925.1. Taxonomy (GTDB): domain Bacteria; phylum Verrucomicrobiota; class Verrucomicrobiia; order Verrucomicrobiales; family Akkermansiaceae; genus WTJZ01. The sequence continues at coordinate 8,904 of CAYWAG010000006.1, forward strand.
TACCTACAGGCCAGCTGAGACCGTCTGAGCAGGCGTTATCCATTAGAATCCCCTCGATGAGGTCTGGATATTCATTAGCAAAGCGCATGACCATGAATCCAGCACGGCTCATAGCTGAGGCAGAGAAGGTGGGCGCAAACCCATATGTCTCGGTTAAGTAGTCATAAGCGGCTTTCACCTTATCATTCCCGCTCGCATGACCTGTCACACTACCGTAAATGTTGACGGAGTAGAATCCTTCATTAATGAGAGGCATATCATTTGTAAGCGAGCTTCCGGTGTTAGAGGCATAGAAGATGTTTCTCCACATCCATGGCTTCTTACCAGAGCTATGAACTACGCCGACTGGAGGAGGAATGACGGAAAAGCTCACCCCACTTCCAAGATTAAAGAAATATTCATAATATCCAGCCTGACCATCGACAAGAGAGCGAACACAGTCAGTCTTAGGGAAGATCCATGGATCTTCAGGAATCCCATAAGTGGTCACATAACGGCTCAGTTCAGCCTGCCATAACTCACCGACAATTCTATTCCCCGTCGCGTTTAGGTTAATCCCCGGCCCGAACTCACTAGTGGAGTCTTCCTGGAGGAAGCGGAGAACGAGATTAGTATTTTCGCCACCTAGTGCATTAAAGTGATCGATAAAGAGAATATTATCTTTCCCCGCTACCTGGAAGGAGCGAACCACGTTCTGGATCCCTTCGTTGTAGATGTTTACATTCGTTTTCTTACGTTCAAACGTCTGGTTGGGAGGGATTCCCCCGACAAGAACGATGGGGTTTCCGATGCCAGGAAGGGCATAGAGCTCATCTAACAGAGCCTTCATGCGCTCTGGAGTATCAGCGATAAGGTCCGCATCAATATCGTTTGTGCCGAGCATGAGGCACACGACCTCTGGCTTTACGGTAGCCAGACGCCCTTGGTTCCAGAAGGTCGCTAGTTTCCCTGAGAAGTCTGAAATCTTAGCATTATCAATACAGGAGTGCGAAGTATAGTCCGCTCCTGTGATACCCTCGGAGTTCGAGGTGAGGTGCCCTGTGAAGCTAAATTCATAACCAGCGGCTACCATCTTGCTGTAGAACTTGCTCCGAGGTGAGGAGGTCGTATCCGCATCTTGGCTCCCGAGGTTGATCTGGTCACCGATCATCCAGATGTCACCAATAGAGTTCTTAGCAACAGCATCAGCGGAGGGCTCAAAGGAAATAACCTCGTCTTGGGCAATATTGACAACCGTATAGTTCGCATCGGACCCGTCAGCATTAGGTCCCACCTTCATGGTCACTCCATTAAACACCCCGCTTGACGAGTAGATGAGAATCTTATCGATGTCATACTCGCGCCCTAGGTCCAGGTAGAACCAAGGGTTGCTCTGATAGGCAGTTCTAACCCCTTTTGTTTCATCTGTGTTTGCATCCGTAGCGTAGCGAGAGTCATATTGCCAAAAGTTATTGAAGATACTCGACATTCTCTGCGGGCTCGTGGTGTTGCTCTCCTCAGGTGATTTCCCCTGTGAGACATTGACACCATTAGAGAAGACTTGGATCTCACTAAAGCGCAGCTGCTTATTGTCTCCTGGGATTTCTAGGCGAATGTAACGCCCGGAGACATTGTTCATTTCATAAAAGCCGGCATAGGCGCTAAGCCCCGACATGATAAATGCCAGCAGGAAGAGGGTGAGGGATTTCATTTTCATAGGATTACGTTCTATCCACCACACTAGATGCGATGGGGCTGAGCTATGTAGAACCACCTGCTGATTCACAGATAGGATCTACAAGAGTCCATTGTTAGTAATGGATTTGGATAGCTCAGAGTGAATGCTGTTTCTTAAAAAAATGATTTTTTCTTATCTTGGAGCCATTTTCACCTGAAAAGTAAAGGCCTTTGCCTTTAGCGGAAGAGGCTGGCGGAGTTCCTCTAGCTGGGCATATGAATCAGCATTCAAATAGAGGACCTGAAGCATAGGGGCCTCAAATGGGGCTCCATGTATAACCTGCTTTACCTCCGTCAGATCGAGAATCTTGCACTCAGATTGATCGACATGCTGGATATCAAAGGGCGCATTAGGGGTACGGATCTCAATGCTGTGAACAGGAAGATACGCAAGAAGGCTAGCATAAGACTCTGAGATCAAGCTGTGGTAAACAGGGTTACTGGCCTCGCTCGAGATAATAATATGACTCGTTGCAGGGTCATACTGAGCCTGGAAGGTCGGGTCGTCCTGGTTATTCTTATGGAGCACACTTAGGACGATCCTGGTAAACTGATGCCGATCTGCCTCTGGACGGACAGACCAGTTAAAGCGGAATGCCACCTCTAGCTTTTTAGCCACGATCCGGCGATCGCCAGCGGCCTCGGCAAAGAAGACCTCGAGCTCCTGTATACTAGGCCCATCATGTGCCCACCACCCAAAGCTAGGATACTTCTGCGCATAGTCATAGATGGCTACCGCCTGCTTATCGCTAGAGGTGTTCTCCTCCTGAAGGATGGCCTGAAAGTTGAGTGCGTAGAAGTTTGTGTAAACCCAGTGCTTAAAGTCACTTGACCGTTGATCTATGGGTTGGAGCGCGATCGTGCTGTTGAGAATCCGGCGGGACTGGTTAATACTCCCGACTAAGTGGCGATTATTCTTCCCATAGTGTCGCCGGATGTGATCCTGCCAGAACAAGTTGTTCGTGACAGAATACCCCGTGATCCCGATCTGACTGGCAGCCTCTGCCATAATATCTGACGACTCCTCCAGATTATTCTGAATCCTATCCCGCTCCTCTGTAAGGGCGCGCGCCTCCTGCTGATAATGCTGCGCGCGCAGAGCCTCTAGCTCTAGGCTCTGCTGATAACTCTGATAAGCAGAGAGAAAAATCACCAACAGAACGGCAGCTGCTAGCACCGCGATAACGCTCGTCTGGTGACGGAGTAAGAAAAGCCTCCCCCTCTTAACGAACGATGCCTGCTCTGCCAGGGGAACATAGCCATCCTGGCAACGCAGGAGGTCCGCCCGCAACGCGCTCACACTCTGATACCGCTCTGCAGGGGCTGTGCGCATCGCCTTAAGACTGATGGCGAGTAAGCTGCGCTGCTGAGCATTAAGCGGGCGCGAAGGTGGGCGTATGCGCCCCTCTTGTGTCGCAAGGAGTATCTCCTGTGTATCCCCTTCGTAAGGTCTCTGACCTGTGAGGAGATAATACAGTAAGGCCCCAAGCGCAAAGATATCCGTGCGGGCATCCTTCTGTGCCCCGTCCTCTCCCTTTGGGCGGGCTTGCTCTGGTGCCATAAAGCCAGGCGTTCCCTTAATAGAGCCATGTAGAGTCTGGCGCGGATCCAGATGAAGGAGCATCGGGTCAGCCTCCCCATCCTCATGCTCGATGCGCGTGTACTTCGCTAAGCCCCAGTCACATACCAGAACCTGCCCGAAGTGGTCACACTGAATATTCTCAGGCTTTAGGTCTAAGTGGAGCACATGTGTATTATGCGCATATTCCATGGCATCCAGCACCTTCAGGTACCCTCCTAACAGCTCTGAGAAAGGGACAGACTCAGAGGGGAGATCCGACATCGTATGGTTCCGGCGGAGATCCATCGTGAAGAACGGCACTCCCTCCGCCGAGATCCCCACATCATGCACCTTAATAATGTTTGGGTGATCGAGCATGCTCGTCAGCCACGCCTCCTGAATGAACGACTCCTCATGCATACCTTGCAGGAATTCCTGCTTCAGCTCGGCATAAGCCACCCAGCGCCGCGCCTTGGAGTCGTAAGTCCGATAGACCCGTTTTAACGCCCCCTCACCTAATATGGAGTCATGCTCATAACGCGTCCCGCTTGATTGTAGCTGCTCATAGCTTGGCCACATTTCACTCTTAGACTCCTCTTCTAGGAGGTCATATAGCTGATCTAGATCCATCCTTTATCGCCTGCTAATCTTAAGTTTCAGTGTGAGGAATCATTCAAACACCTCTATCGATCGTATTGCGCCTCCAGATAGGCGACCTCTTTCCGCATAACGCGCTTCACCGCCGTCTTAAAGGTCTTAACTGAATTCAGAGCCAGTCCTGTCTCATCAGCCACTTCCTTAAGCGATAAACCCTCCGCAGATAACGTAAAGCAACGCTGCGCATTATCAGAGAAATCTCCCCGCACCCTATCCCATGCCATTTTTAAGAGATACTTCTGCCACTCCCGGCTAAAAATCGCCTCGTGATCCTCGCTACAAAGTTTCTTCTCCAATATCTTAATCTCATTTTCACTATTAGGCAGGTTCAGCCGCTCCTTGATGCCCTTACGCTTTCGGATCAGGGCTAGCGCCTCCCGCTTAACGATCTGGCTCACCCAGTTACGAAACCTGCCCTTATTCGAATCATACGTACTCAGACTCTTAGTGAGCTTGACCAACACATCTTGAGCTAAGTTCTGCACATCATGATGCTGTAGGTTATAACTTTTAAGAACGTGGTAAATGAGCGGCTCATAGATCTTGGTAAGGTCGCTCCATGCTTCTTGATCCGAGAGATCTAGTGCCCGTTCGATAAGGGTGTAGCGGGTTTCGTAATTCAATGCAGATAGGGGGTCATCGTTGGAGGCTAGACACCTCTCCCCACCCCCTCAGCGTAGGCGAACCGTTAAAGGGAGAACAAGACCAGGGACGCATTATGCCAGAAGAGCAATCTAAGCAACCCAGAGTCTTATGCAAGAAGTGCCTCAATCAAAGATTTAAAAGGCCTCTTAACCACCTTTCGCGTCTTCTCATTCAGCTACGATACCCGCTCTTACCCTCCCTAGTCAAGAACGTAAATCCACGGGGGTCAGGGCTACCTCGTGTCAACGTGACCGGAATGAAGATCTAAAATCAGAGGTTGCCCATGCGACCTAAAAGGGCAGATCCCACTCTGCCCGACCAAAAGTAGAGCTCTGGTTGAGCACATAGAAATCACTTCTGTAAAAGCGTGTTTTTTGGTGGCGTTTCACAGATTTCGTTGCATGATAAGTGCTTCATGTCTGCGCATTCTCATTACTTACAGCTTCACCAGTCCCTTGCTCGCTTTGTTATGGGGCAGGAGGAGACGCTTCATGTGATACTCTCCTGCTACTTTATGGGGCATCATGTCTTGCTGGAGGATTATCCAGGAACGGGTAAAACGACGTTGGCGAAGCAGCTGGGGGCGCATATTCAGGAGGTAAATGCGAAGCGGGTGCAGTTTACACCTGATCTCCTTCCGTCTGATCTGACAGGCGTTAATATCTTTGATCCCAGGGAGCGGGACTTCCTCTTTCAGCGTGGTCCGCTGTTCTGTGACATCTTGTTGGCAGATGAGCTTAATCGGGCGGCACCACGCACGCAGTCGGCGTTACTAGAGGCGATGGCGGAGCAGCAAGTCACGATCGAGGGCACGACCTACCCGCTGTCCCCGTCGTTCTTTGTGATCGCGACGCAGAACCCGGCGGACTTCCACGGGACATATCAGCTTCCAGAGGCGCAGCTGGATCGGTTTGGGCTGCAGTGCTCGCTAGGGTATTTGAGCCCTGAGCTAGAGCGCGGAGTCTTAGATCGCCAGCTGGATGTGACTACGGTGAGAGAGGACGCCCCCGAGAGGTTTCAGCTCAGTGCAGAGGACTTTGCACTGATCCAGGCGACCATGCGGGGCGTGCACCTGAGTGCTGAGCTCCGAGATTACCTAGTAAGGCTCGTGGTGGCTACCCGGAATGATAGTGAGATCCTGCTGCCTCTCAGCCCGCGTGCGACGCTCGCACTCGCGACGATCGCGCAGGCATATGCCTTTACCCTGGGGAAGGAGTATGTAACCGCGGCGCTGATTCAGGAGTTAGCGCCGATGGTGCTATCGCATCGCCTGATGCTCCGGACACCTAGCTTAAACACGACGGCGGGGAAACGCAGCGCCGTCCATAAGCTATTAGCGCAGGTACCAGTCTGACATGAACTGAACCGTGTTTTTCTAGAAGACATTCCGACCGCCCCTGTTTAAGAGACATTGAGTCTCTGCGTGCATGGTGAAGTGGCGTTGTTGATGAGAGAGGCTTATTGTTGTAGCGAGGGAAACTCAATGTCTCCCTTGATTTGACACTGTAGAGATCTGTGTAACGCTCCAGGCTCAATAATTTTAGTGGAGGCAGGAAAATTGGCATGGAGAAATTGACATTTGCCTTAAATGAGCGAATGAAGAAGCGGGCGCTGTATGGAAACGGTGTCACACGTATATTCCTCGCTCAACTTGTTCGCTATGAATCAGAAACATCCCAAATGGTTACTGCCTAATCTCCTGAGTCTTGATGCTCCGATCGTGGCGGTGGTGTGGGCATGGATGTTTGCGCAGAGTTGGCGAGTGCAGTGGGTGAATGCGAACATTTACCTTCTGCTGCCTGGCGTTGTCTGGATCATCTATTGCCTGGATCGCTACCTCGATAATAAAGTCTCTGAGAACAAGCGTGGGGAGCATAGTGCGCGGCATGCCTTTCATCAACGGCATTGGTGGTGGTTTCGGATCGGGATCTACATTGTAGCTGGGTTTTGTGCCGCTACGCTGCTACAGCTTCCGCTGTCGATCTTCTTTCATGCCATTCCCATCCTCATCTTAGTCTGCGTGTACTTCTTTACCGCCGTCTTTAGTGAACATCGGCAGGGACAGCCACAGCTCTTTAAGAACGCGATAGCGGGGTTTACCTTTAGCTACGGCACGTCGATGGGGGTCTTCTTTTTTCGTCCCTCCTCGTATTGGCTGGAGCTCGTATTAACTCAGCAGAACCTTCTGTTCGCGCTGTTATGCACCTGTAACATTACTGCCATCGACCTCTGGGAGGCCTCGCGTGCCACTGCGGAGCGCGAGGGGAAGAAGTATTATGAGCTTAGCCTCACGATCCCCCTTTTCATACTCGTCACGCTCTCCTTCCTCCTCGCGGTGCGCGCTGATGATTACTCCCGCCCGTTTTACTTTGCCATTATGATCGCGGGAGGATTACTACAGGTCATTAACCACTACCGCTCGCGCTTTTCGCTGAACACACTGCGCGCGTTTGCGGATCTCGCCCTGCTCGTCCCCGCACCCATCTTCTGGCTCTACCTCCAGGCATTATCATGAGAGTCGTCCTAAACTTTGCGATTTCGGCTGACGGTAAGATCGGCACGCACACAGGCGGGGCATCTAAGTTTACCTCGCATGCAGACCTCCAGCGCCTGTGGCAGATCCGCCTGCAGGCGGACGCCATCCTCGTGGGACGCGGAACCCTAGAGGCTGATAACATGAGCATGACTATCCCAGAGCACTGTGCTCCGCCGCGCCAGCCACTCCGTTTAGTCGCATCTAGGAGAGGGCAGTTTAACCCCACGCATCCGGTGTTCCAGACAGCAGGCGGCCCCATCCACCTACTCTGCACAGACGCACGGATCAAGAATGCTCCTGCAGGGGTGCGGTGTCATCACTCCTCGTTAAGCACCTTTATCGACACCTGTCGCCAAGAGCTAGGGATACAGACCCTGTTATGCGAAGGAGGCGGGGAGCTGGTGCGCAGTCTCGTAGAGCTAGGGCTGGTCACTGATATTCACCTCACCATGGCAGGGCACACGCTCATTGGGGGGGCTACTGCACCTGGTATCTTAGGACGCATATCAGCCCATCTGCAGGCATCGCAGCGCTTTCGGCTGACGCACTTTGAGCCACTGGACAACGGGGAGTGCTTCCTGTCATACCAGAGAGAGGACGCTTAATACGCCGAGCTATATGCGCGCGTGCGTCCAGTAGGAATCCCGTTCTCATCACGGAGGAAGAAGTATGTCCCCGCAGGCTGCACGACGGACTCGGGACGATAGTATTTACCAGGCGCGACATCGACATGCATGATGGCTTGCGCACTGAGCTCTACGCCTGGAGCCCCAAAGAGTCCACTAAAGACTGTGGCTTGCTGCCCTGTAGTCGCGACCTCGATCTGGTTTCGTCCTGGGGTGAGGCGCACGAACGCCCCTGTGTCTTGTGGGGCGTATTTCCCATTGATCTTCAGGATTTGCGTCGCACCATTGCGCAGTGAGAGCTGAGCATGGGGGGCGCGCTTGCTCTCCTGCTCGTAGAAGTAGTTCGGCGAGCCGCAGGAGGCTAGGAAGAGGGTGCTCAGAATGGCGAAGGGAATAATAAGATACGCTTTCATTTCAGTGATTAAAGACGAGGAAAGGTTAAAAATATTCACATTGTTTCTGGCTGCCTATCGAATCCGCTTACCAAGGCGGATCTCCTCTTGTCCCTCTGACTCTGGCGCAGCATAATACTCTGGGATGGGGTCATCCGCCTCCTTACGGTGCTGAATCTTATCTGGTAACTGCACACCGATAGAGGATAGGGGCTGATAGTCACCTCCTTCTTGGTATTGAGCCGGGGGCGGTAAGTCCTCCTCCACGGGCTGGGGCGCGGGTGTGACCTGCGGTACAGACTCTTGCACTGGCTGCGACGTTAGCGGCACGGGACTAACAGGCGTGTCACTGGTAGCGGGGCGCTCTGGCAGGGCCTCGATCAGCGGAAGAAGATGCTGAAAATCACTCCAGTTCAGCACTACGTGCTCAGGCTTGCCGTCTTTACCGACCACTATTCTATAATCAACTTCCATTTTCCTAAGCTCTAGGGTCATTACATATCTGATGCAAGATTTTATGAGATATTTTTCTTTATTTACACGTTTTCCTTCCCTTAAGAATCAGAGTCGTATGAAAGTTTCCTGCATCCTCATCGGCGCCCTTATCGCTGCTCTCTGTACCTCTTGTGTCTCCACCGTTCTCACTGCCCCGATCAAGGTCGCCGGAGCAGCTACGTCATCTGCCATCGGGGTGACAAAGGCGATCGTCACCAGCGGTGACGAGTAATCAATTTTCACTTTGTATTTTTTCTATCCGCAATACAAGCGCTAGCGCAGGATAGACCTTAGGAAAATTACGCAGATCAACGCAGATCTGGTTGGATTTAATAAAAGCGTGTAGTTGATTGGGGGTGAACAGCCCGCAGTACAAACGCTACAGATACTATCTGAATAGTTCAACACACTTCACATTGGATTCCCCCACTAGAGCAGTAATTTCCTGTCTATTCTAGCGTTTTTTATAACTCACATTACGGCGATAACCGTGGCATGAGCATCTTGGGCATGAACGCCAGAAGGTATACTATTATA
>CAYWAG010000007.1:0-8853 GCA_964455925.1 uncultured Verrucomicrobiales bacterium
TCCCTTGGATGTCATACAGAACGACCACGGTTCTGTGTTGTTCTGACAACTTCATTAGTGCATTGTTCAATCTTTCTTGGAGTACCTGTAAATCAGCCTCGCGGCGCGGGTCTGCCTGGAACCCCGTAGCGGGGGTAGCGGTGCGGTATTGGATACCATTATCCTCATCATCCAGGCTGTAGGTCTGGCGACGTTTCCGCTTATTTAGATAGTTGATCGTCATGTTCACCGCGATCGAATACACCCAGGTGTAGAAGGAGGAGTTCCCCTTGAACTTCTTGATAGACCGGTAAGCCTTAGCAAAGACATCCTGCAGGAGATCGTAGCTCTCATCCCGATCCTTAGTCATGTGGTAAACCAGCGCGTAGATCCGCTTATTATACCGGAGAACCAGCTCATCATACGCCGCTAGGTCCCCCTGCTGTGCACGCGCAACGAGGGCATCATCATAGCGGACTTCATCCGTAGTCTGCTTCTCCTTCTTATGCGATGCCTCCTTACCCATGATGTATTCGTACTAGCGAGAGCCTACAGAGCCTCGCGGGTTAGGCGTAGAGAGACAGCGACATGTTGGGTATCCGGAATGATGAACTTATACGTGCATACCTCAGCCTCCAGCACAGGGAACTCACGCAGCACCATGCGTAGGAGGTCCTCGTTCAGCTGCTCTATCAGCCGTCGTGGACGCTCCTGCGCCACCGCGATCAGGCGCTGGCTCACCGCATAGTAGTCGATCGTCGCGGCGATATCATCGTCCGTCCCCAGCAGTGAGCGCTGTGGCACCAGCTCTAGTGAGACCTCGATGTCTTGCGCCTCCGCGCGCTCCTCATCAGGCACCCCGATAAAGACCGCTATCCGTAAGCGCGAAATGCGAATCACTCCCGCTACCTCTCCTCTTTTTTCCTGCATAATTGTAAAAAAAACGCTCTCGTTAGCACGTTAGCTGCTTAGAGTGACCATTATGCCACGGGCTGACAAGCCTCAATTACGGCGCGGAGCTTACCGATGTCGTTCAGCATCAGCGTAGGGCTCTCCGCTGCCAGCACCTGCGCAGAGTCATAACCACTAAACACAGCCACGGATTGCACCCCCACGGCCTGCGCCGCATGCACATCATGCACCATATCACCGACAAACCCGGTCTTCTCCGGCACGAGGTCATGGTTCGCCAGAATCTCAGGGATAAGGTCGCACTTATTCTGCACGCCCGCATAGGTCGCCTCGAACAGATCCAACACGCCAAACCGGCGGGCCTGGACCTCAAAGTTCTGCGCATCCATACTGGAGAGGATAAAGAGACGAATCCCCGCCCGATGCGCCCACTGCAGGAACGCCATCGTCGGCTCTAAGATCGTCACCGGCTGCGGACAGTCCAGAAACGTACGCTGAAAGATCAGCTCGATCTCTGCCAGTGGCACATCCGGCAAGATATCGGCGTAGAACTGAGGGTAAGGCAGGTAGAACTGCTCGCGGAACTCATCCGCGCTCCATGTCGGGAGACCATAAGCCTTAAAGACCTCATTAGTCGCATACACGGTAGGGGTAAAGTCATCCACGAGGGTTCCGGACCAGTCTAAGAGAAGAGCATTCATGAGGGAGAGAATGAGAGGGTTAGGAGACTACGCAGGCTTCTCTACCTGCACACGAGGGAAGACGGGCTTAGGCTTAGAGACCTCATGACCATCCGCGAGCAGCCCCCAGCTTAAGTCCTGTAGGAGCACGCCCCCCTCCTCTAGCTGCAGCTGTGCCAGGATCTTAGCAGCGGACTCCGGAATGAACGGGGCGAGGTAATATGCCACATGCGCACAGGACTCCGCCGTATGACGGAGCACAGCTGCGATCTGCGCCTCTGTTCCCTCCTCCTTCGCCAGCATCCAGGGCTTTTGCTCCTCTAGGAACTTATTACACAGGGTCACATGCGTGTTCACCGCCTCTAGCGCTCCCGTGAGATTATGCTCCTCCATCGCGAGGAGATACGTCTCGTTCACCTGCGCGAGAGAGGCACGCAGTTGCACACACAGATCGTCCTCGTAGTCGGTATAGGTGACCTGCCCCCCGAGGTTCTTCTTAGTCATATTCAGCGTCCGGTTCAGCAGGTTCCCCAGGTTATTAGCGAGCTCATCGTTATAAATCGCTATCAGGCGCGCGCGGGCGTAATCACTGTCCTTACCCGTAATAATGTTACGCATCAGGAAGTAACGGAGCGCATCCACCCCGAACTCATCCGCAGGGTCGTTCGGGTCGATAATATTCCCGATGCTCTTAGACATCTTCTCGCCCTCCACCGTCCAGAACCCGTGCACCAGCAGCGTCGGCAGCTGCGCCAGCTCAAACCCCATCGCATGGAGCATACACGGCCAATAAATCGCGTGCGGAGGGACCATAATATCCTTCCCGATCACATGCGTCACATCCTGCCATAGGTGGTCAAACTCCGGAAGCTCCGCGCCGTCACCCTTCTTATACCCCGCAAACGAGACGTAGTTGATCAGCGCATCAAACCACACATATGTCACAAAGTCAGGATCAAACGGCAGCTCGATCCCCCACTTCAGCCGCTCCTTAGGACGCGAGATACAGAGATCCCCCTCCCCCGCGCGGTCCACCGCATTCAGCACCTCCGCCTTACGGAAGGCAGGGATAATCCCCAGCGAATCACTCTCCACCGCCTCACGCAGCCATGCCGCATGGTCAGAGAGCTTAAAGTACCAGTTCTCCTCCTCGATCTCTACGACCTCGCCCCACTCAGGACCATATTCGCCCTCCGCATTGCGCTCCTTATCAGTGAGGAACTGCTCCTGACGCACAGAGTAGAACCCCTTATACGCCTTCTTATAGAGCTGCCCCTTCTGCTCCAGCTCCGTCAGGATCGCCTGCACGCATGCCTTATGGAGATCGCTCGTCGTCTCCGCCCACCCATCGTGGCTTAGCCCTAGCTTGCTCCAGAGCTGTGCAAACTTCTTCGTATTCTTCTTCACGAACGTGCCAGGGTGAATCCCCTCCTTCTCCGCACTCTGCTGCACCTTCTGCCCGAACTGATCCACCCCGGTGAGGAAGAAGACCTCACGCCCCTTAGCGCGCTGAAAGCGAGCCATCACATCTGCCAGGACTTTCTCGTAGGCATGACCAATGTGAGGAGCTCCGTTGGCATAATCAATGGCAGTAGTAATATAGTAAGGCGTGGACATATAAAAAAGTAGTATTTCCCTCCTTCATAACGATCTCCCCCCGATTGTGAACCCTCATTTTCGAAAAAAAAGGGAGCACGGCTTTTTAAGCCGTCCTCACGCTGCCTGGCTTACTCCCTCTTAGGGCGAATGCGGGGTTTTACAGTGGCTCGTTACGGCTTGCAAAGCCGTGCTCCTGTTACGCTTCAAAAATTGGGCTTGATCAGGCGGGGGGGATTGTATTGCCTAGCGGAGTGGTAGATCAGAAGACAAGCCGGCACTGGGCACTGGGGGCGACCATCTTTATCATGGGCGGCTGTGGGCTGGCTTATGAATATACCTTTTCTAAGATGGCGTCCGACCTCCTGGGGAACTCCGTGCAACAATGGGCGGTGATTATTGCTATCATGCTGTTTTGTATGGGAGTAGGGGCAGAGGTGCAGCGGTTTATCCCCAGCCGGCAGGTGACGCGGCTGCTCATTATTAGCCAGTTAGGGCTGGCTCTGCTCGGTGGGTTTGGCCCCATCTTGTCGCTGTGTACCTTTGCTTATTTTCCGTATCAGTTTGGCCTGGTGCACTATACGATCATTAGTGTGATTGGGGTGTTGATCGGGCTGGAGATCCCGCTGATCTCGCGGCTGAATATGCGGTTTAGCGCCGACATTCAGTCGAACCTCGCCAATGTTTTAAAGATGGATTACATCGGGGCGCTGGTGGGGGCGCTGGTATGGGTCTTCTTACTGCCGCGCTTCTTTACCTTAGCGCAGGTGGCGTATGTATTAGGGATGCTGAGCTTGAGCACGGCCTTTATCTGCTGGTGGTTCTATCGGCAGCAGTTGCGCTCCTCCTGGGGGTATGGGGCCAGCTTTATCATCGTCCTCGTCGGGCTTGCCATCGGGTATGCGCATTCGCATAAGTGGGCGGTCTCTGCAGAGCAGGCGCTCTATAATGACCGTGTGGTCTACAGCACGACCACGCCGTATCAGCACATTGTGCTCACGCAGAGCCATGGAGGCGTGTTCCGCTGTTACATTAATGGGCATATTCAGTTCTCCTCTGACGATGAGTGCATCTACCATGAGCACCTAGTACACCCTGCGATGACGCTGGCGGGGCGGCGGGAGCGCGTGCTGATCCTGGGAGGCGGAGACGGGATGGCTGCCCGCGAGGTGCTGACCTACCCCGATGTCCGCGAGATCACCCTGGTCGACCTCGACCCCGCCATGACGCAGCTGTTCTCTGACCACCCTGTGATGCGCAAGCTGAACTCTGGTGCCCTCAGCGCGCCTGCAGTGCGGCGCATCACCTCTGAGTCCGTGCAGCAGGGCGACCGCTATGACCTGTCACACCTCCCCCAGCGCCGCCTCCGCCGCGAGGTGGATCCCGTCACCGTGCCAGATCTCCACCTCATGAACATAGATGCCGCTAACTATGTGCAGAGCATCACCGGACGCTACGATGTGATCATCCTGGACTTCCCAGACCCCTCATCGCTGGAGCTGGCTAAGCTCTACAGTAAGCCGTTCTACACCGCCCTGCGGCACAAGCTCACTGCTGATGGGATCATCGTGCAGCAATCCACCTCCCCGCATCGGGCGCGCGAGGCGTTCCTGTGCATTGGGCGGACGATGGAGGCGGCAGGGCTAGCGGCGGTGCCCTACCATGATCACGTGCCATCCTTTGGCGAGTGGGGCTGGTGGATCGCGACGCATGCGGAGGTGCAGTCGCGCCGGGAGCTACAGCAGCGCATGGCAGGGATCAGGGAGCTGCCTGCGGGGCTGCGCTACCTGACCCCGCAGTTAGTCCATGCCAGCCTCCACTTTGGGAAGGGCAGCCTGCAGACTGACGAGACAGATGTAACGACCTTAACCCATCCAGCAGTGCTCAGATATTACTTGCACGGCTGGTCTCAGTAGATTAGACCTCCCTTAGCTTTCCCCTCATAGAATGTCCCGATTTCTCATCTTTACCCTCGCCAGCTTCAGCCTGTTCCTCGTCTCCTGTGAGCAGAACCCAGTCTATGTCACCACGATCCAGCGGATGGCGGCTGACGGGCTGCACCTCCAGGCCGTGACCGACCTCGCCACACGCGTCAAATCTGCCGAGGAGTTCGAGCGCGAGCTCAACACCCCTGGCAACCTCATTAACAACCTGGACCTGAACGAGGATAATGCCGTGGACTTTATCAAAGTCACCTCCATCAATGACGCCTCTGGCAAGGGGTTCTCCCTCACTACTGAGGTCGCGCCTAATGATGAGCAAGAGCTCGTCGTCATTGAGTTTGAGGTCGATGAGGAGACAAACACCGCGACGGCGCAGGCGACAGGTAACAGTCAGGTGTATGGGAACCATCATTACTACCATAACAGCTTTGGGCTTACGGATCTGCTGATCTGGAACTACTTCCTGGGCGGTGGTGGTTACCGCTCCTCCTGGGGGTATAACCAATACCCACCCTACCACTCCCCGCAGGCACCCATCCCAGACGGACGCTACCGCGACCATCACCGAGGGCAGCCATACACCCAGACCTACCAGCCCAGCACGCGCTCTAAGGTCAGCTCGCCCGTCACATCACCAAACGCGGGTAAAACCGCCACCAACATTAAGGCACCGCTAAAGCGCCCCACCACCAGCCAGCGCGCATTCCAGGCACGAAACCCCTCCAAGACCCTCAGCGGTGCCCGTGGGTTTGGCAGCAAAAGTAGCTCGACCTCGACGACCTCGACGACCTCGACGACCTCGACGACCTCTAAAAGCACCGCCACTAAGACCAGTCCGTCAACAAGTTCACGCTTTGGGAGTTCCAGCTCCTCACGCTCCTCTAGCTCCTTCGGAGGCGGGAAGTAGCCGCCCTCCTCACGCCAGACAACCTCTCTCCCCTCCCTCCACCTCCCTCTTCTTATGATTGATCAGCTTCTCTCCATCGATGATCTCAGCGCCCTTCTCCACTGGGAGGCGCTCCTCTACCTCGCCGTTGCCCTCCTGCTTATCCTCGCGGCAAAGGCACTGAACCACCTCACCGCCGGCTACCAGCTAGACCGCGAACTCACTACCCAGGATAACCCCGCCGTGGCAGTCTCCTTTGGTGGGTTCTTGCTCGCCGTCGCCCTGATCATCCATGGCATCTTTACCTCGCCTTACATGAGCCTAGGCTGGCAGCTAGACCTGCTCTACACCGTGATTTGGGCGGGCTTAGGCTGCCTCCTATTGCTGGGTAGCCGCTGGATCCAGGATAAGCTCCTCCTCCCATGGTTCTCTAACCGTAAGGAGCTGGTCACAGACCGCAATGTTGGGATCGGGGCGGTGCAGGCTGGTGGTTACATTGGCACCGCGCTTATTATTCGCGCCTTAGTCATGGATGAGAGCACCGCGCCCCTGTGGACAGAGATCGCCCTCACTCTGATGTGGTATGCCTGCACACAAGCCGTGTTCCTCCTCTTTGCCCGCGTTTATGCCCGCCTCATTTCCTATTCACTCCGCGCGGAGTTAGAGCGCGACAATGTCGCGGCGGGAGTGAGCTTTGGGGGGAGTTTGATCGCGCTGGGGATACTCCTCGCCTTCTACCTCCAGGGATCAGACAGCCTCGTGGGGTTCGGCCTGTGGGCGATCCTAGCCATTATTATCCTGAAGCTCACGCGCCTCCTCACTGATAAGCTCATCCTCCCCCATCACCGGCTGGACAGCGAGATCCAGGCAGACCAAAACTGGGGCGCAGGCTGCATCGAGGCGATCATCTCCATCTGTGTCGCCCTCTTTATCACTGGCTCCTTATTCTAACCGATATGCAGACTCTCTCACCTGATCGGAAGCGCGCTATGGCAGCGGGGCTGATGCTCCACCACATGCGTCAGACTGCGGTCCAATACGATGTCCTCCTCCTAGGCGGTGACGACCAGCTCGCGCCCATCCTAGAGTGGCTCCATATGAAGGAGCTCATCGAGATTAACACCTCCCACCACTACGCTCTGACCCCAGCAGGACAGCAGGCCGCCGAGCGCCTAGAGCACCATTACCGCACCTTACTCACCTATCTGGATGTGTTCGCGCATGTGGACTTACAGCAGGGTGAGTTCGCCCTCGCATCGTATGGGGAGTTCCGGCACGAGGCAGACTGGCACCAGCACCTCTCCGATGAGCGCTGGGAGGACTTACGCATCCCCGTCATAGAGCACTTAGGCGGCGATGGGCTAGAGCTGGTGTACCTCCAGTTCGTGCAGGAGCAACGGCTCGACATCACCTCCGCAGGCTGGCAGCTGGGCCTAAAGCATGGCATCCTGTGGGATGAAATGGTGCAGATATACCAGTCCGCCCTGTCGCCCCAGGAGCTAGAATACGAGGAGGAGAGTGGCACTGTGACCGCCGCACAGGTGCTCACCGCTATCTCTAATGAGGGGTTCGCCCTCCTCCGGGATCTCTACGCAGATGATGCAGAGATTCAGTCTGCCCTCGCTACCTGGTACCCCACACTCGCATGCCTCGCGCAGGAGCAGCCCCACCCCACCAGTAAGACACCCGTGTGGCAACAACGCTGGGAACCCGTAGCGAGCTAAAAAGGCAGTAAGCCCATGATCATCCTCTTCATTAAGCGCCTCTTCCTGCACTCCAGAGACCACCTCCTGGGCAAGCTCTGCTGGAGTCTCGCGCTGGCGCTGGGGCTGAACCTCGTCTTTGGGATCGCCTTCTACCTGGCAGAGCGCGGCGGCACGCCCGACCTCACCCTCGCCGATGCCCTCTGGTGGGCGATGGTCACCATGACCACCGTCGGATATGGTGACTTCTATCCCCAGACCTTTGTCGGGCGCTTTCTCATCGGCTACCCCTGCTTCCTTATCGGCATCGGGCTGATCGGGGTGCTGCTCGGCACCCTTGCCGACGCGATCTTCAGCGCCACTAGCCGCCGGCGACGAGGTCTCCATACCATTCACATGAAAGAGCATATCATTATCTGCCATTGCCCCAGCATCGAGAAAACCCTCCATGTAGCGCAAGAGCTACGATCCAGCACCGGGTACCAGGCGAGAGAGATTGTCGTTATTACCGAGGTCTTTGACGAGTGCCCCCAGGTGTTCTCACAGAACGGCATCCAGCTGATCCATGGCTCCCCCACCGACGAGGCAGTCCTCCTCCGTGCCGGAGTGCACCAGGCAGAGGGCGTGCTCATCTTTGCTAAGGAGCCAGAGAACGCGCAGAGCGACACCATCACCTTTACGATTGGCTCCCTAGTGGAGATGATCGAGCAGGACACCCAGCGCCCCATCAAGACCGTGGCAGAGCTCATCAGCCCTAACAACAAGCGCCTCGTGGAGCGCTCCAGCATTAATGGCGTCATCGTCACGCACGGTGTTACCGATAAGCTCCTGACCCAAGAGTTTCTCAGCCCCGGGATTCACCGTGCCTTTGAGCAGCTCCTCACTAACACCGAGGGCTGTGAGCTCTACATCTGCCAAACCCAGCTCACGGGGCAACGCCTAGTCGACCTCCAGCTCGCAGCGCTGCAGCATGAGCAGGACATCCAGATCGTGGGAGTCCAGCGCGAGGGCGCACCGATGCTGAACCCCGATAAGCAAACCACCATCAAGGACGGAGACGCCCTCATTATCCTAGCGGAAAAGGAGGCGTATTACCACGCCTTTGAGCAAGCCACCCTCCCTACGCTCTCATGACGCCAGCTCCGTCTGCGCCA
>CAYWAG010000007.1:8953-17446 GCA_964455925.1 uncultured Verrucomicrobiales bacterium
CGCCAGCTCCGTCTGCGCCATCCCCAGAGGGCATCCACTACCTCATCGAGCTCCGGGGCGGCGACCCCACGATCATGCGTGACGCCACCGCCCTGGAGCACACCCTCATACACTGTGCCCAGCAGGCCGGTGCCACGGTGGTGGAGTCCTTTATGCACCACTTTAATCCCCACGGGCTCAGTGGCATCGTCGTGATTGCAGAGAGCCACCTGGCAGTGCACACATGGCCAGAGCACGACTACGCCTCCATCGACATCTACACCTGCGGTGAGGCCGACCTAGCCGACCAAATCTACCACCTCCTCATCAAAGCCCTCACCCCCACACACCACACCTCCCAACGCCTCACCCGCATCCCCCCTCCGCAGTAGCACCGTAACGCTCCGAGGGAGAACCCATCACGCCCCCGCCTTTACCTCTGTATAGGATAGCCATCAGGAGCGATGAAGAGAGGGTCATGCTCGCTCTGGAGTTGCACCATTACACAGCGTGATAGAGGCACAGAGAGATCCAGCGGAATACACAGGTCACGCGGCACATCCGGAACAGGCCAATACGGCTTAGGGATGGCATACGGCTCATCATCACTGGCGACCACCTCGCAGAAATCAGACTGATGAATCCAGCGTCCACGTCGTACCGTGGGGGACAGGTGATCCGCCTGCGCGGGACGGGAGGCATGATAGTGATCAAAGAGGCAGCCGATCACAAGGTGCTGTGAGTCGATCTCCTCTGTCTGATACGCGGCAGGTAGCAATCTGCGGTAACGTTGCGCCAGGGTGAGCTGGTGTGTGCGCAGACGGCATAGCTTGTTCCCATAATTATCTCGGGCATCGGGACCAGGGAGGAGCACCCCCTGGTCACTCTCCACCGCGAGGTAGAACTTCACCGCCAGCTCCAGCTGCACCAGCCGGCCACTCTCCAGGTCACGGATCAGATAATCTAGCTCCCCCACCGTCTGAGCCTTATCTCGCTGCAGCTGTAATCCCTGCTCCAGCAGATCATAACGCGCAGAGGCATCTATGAGATGTGCCAGTGCCTGCTCATACAGATGCCCCAGCTTCTGGTTAAAGTTCAGCGGCCTCTCCCCCGTCGGTAGCCCCAGTGCAGATCGCTCAAACACCCCAGCCTCTGGCACCTCAGCCAGAAACAAGGAGGCCTTACATAAAGCCCCATATATCAGTGCATCCTCTCGTCTCATCTCTCTACCCTTAGCCCATAACCACCCGCGATGCAACCATGCTCCGCCCGGCACGTGTGTCAATAACTGAGGCATGGGCATCCTGCTCATGATCAACATCTATTGGCGATAGCCACTGACTTTCTCTCTTGTGTCCGCTTTCCTCATAGATCGAGAGCCAACAAGAGCAGTCAGTGGCTAACGCCAGAGGATGTATTCACGAGCGAGACGCTCGTGCCACAGTCTTTCCCGCCGTAATGTCAGATCTAAAAGCGTTGACTCTATGGGAGAAGCCCTCTAGGGTGATGCCCCTTCACTAACGCAGGATAACATTATGGGTAAGACACTTTACGAAAAAGTATGGGACGCGCACAACGTAGGCACGTTGTCAGATGGTCGCACGCAACTATTTATTGGCACGCACCTCATTCACGAGGTCACCTCACCGCAGGCCTTCGGGATGCTCCGGGATAAGGGGATTCAGGTGAAGTATCCAGAGCGCACCTTTGCGACTGTGGATCACATTGTCCCTACCGATGACCAGTCCAGCCCGCTAAAGGATGACCTAGCAGAGAAGATGCTGCAGGAGATCCGTAAGAACGCGGATGAGTTTGGTATCACTTACTTTGACCTCGCCTCTGGTAAGCAGGGCATCGTTCACGTTGTGGGACCAGAGCAGGGCATCACCCAGCCAGGGATGACCATCGCATGTGGTGACTCACACACCGCTACACACGGTGCCTTTGGTGCGATCGCCTTCGGGATCGGGACCACGCAGGTGCGTGACCTTCTCGCGACCCAGACTATGGCGATGGCTAAGCTGAAGGTGCGTAAGGTAAAGGTAGACGGTGAGCTCCGCCCTGGCGTGTATGCTAAGGACGTCTCCCTCCACATCATGCGCCTGCTCGGTGCTAAGGGTGGTATCGGATACGCATATGAGTATTGTGGTAGCACCTTTGACAACTTTACGATGGAAGAGCGGATGACGGTCTGTAACATGGCGATCGAGGGCGGTGCCCGCTGTGGTTATGTAAACCCAGACCAAACCACCTTTGACTTCCTAGAGGGCCGTCCATACTCTCCTACCGGAGCTGCGTGGGACGAGCGCGTGGAGTACTGGAAGTCTCTCGCCTCTGATGCAGATGCCACCTATGACGATGTCGTCGAGATCAATGCCGCTGACATCGAGCCATCTGTGACCTGGGGTGTTTCCCCAGACCAAGGGATCTCCATCGGCGAGAATATCCCAGATCCTGCGGATGCTACTTCTGAGGCAGAGCGCGTTTCCTTCCAGGATGCACTGGACTACATGAAGCTCCCTGCGGGTGCGCCGATCAAGGGAACCAAGATCGATGTCGCCTTCATCGGGTCCTGCACCAACGGTCGTCTCTCTGACTTCCGCGAAGCCGCTAAATACCTCCAAGGGCAAAAGGTCGCTGAAGGGGTAAAGGCGATCGCCGTTCCTGGATCCCAGATCACTGCGATCCAGTGTGAGCAAGAGGGGATCGACAAGATCTTTACCGAAGCTGGGTTCGAGTGGCGCGCTGCGGGCTGCTCTATGTGTCTAGCGATGAACCCTGATAAGCTCATCGGTGACCAAATCTGTGCTTCCTCTTCTAACCGTAACTTTAAGGGCCGTCAGGGTAGCTCCATCGGGCGTACCGTCCTAATGTCCCCAGTGATGGTGGCGGCGGCGGCGGTTACCGGAACCCTCGCAGATGCGCGTGAGGTCTTTGATGTTGCCTAATCTTCCTACTTAGACTACTCTTTAACCATGGGCGAGGCTGAACCGATTTATCCTTTCATCTCAGTTGAAGAGTATCTACTGCAGGAGAGAGCGTCTGACCACCGTCACGAGTTTCGGGACGGTGTGGTCGAGGCGATGTCAGGTGCTAGTAAGAACCATAACGTAATCACCCTGAACCTCGCTGCGGCTCTGCATGCACACCTAAAGGGGACACCCTGCACGGTCTATCATGAGAGCCTCCAGCTACACATTCAGGCTGACCAAACGGAGCGCTATTACTACCCTGATGTAATGGTCGATTGTGAGCAGTCGAGCAATGCCTACGCGACACAGACCCCTCGCATCCTAGTAGAGGTGCTGTCTCCATCCACGATGCATAAAGACCTCTTCACTAAGCTCGCGATCTATAAGCAGATCCAGAGTGTAGAAGAGATCATTATCATTTCGCAGGAGCGGCTGAGCGTGCAAGTGTACCGCCGCTCTAACGACTGGAAGTTAGAACCCTTAACCTCTATTGCAGATGTCCTAGCACTCCGTAGCATCGACTTCACCCTCACCCTCCCTGATCTGTATGATGGAGTAACATGCCCCGATCTATAGTAGAAGCACCGCGAGTCTCTACCGAGGCTGCATCCTCACTCTTGACAGCATAACCTACACCATCACACCTCCCGGCCTCTACGGTCGGGTAACACACCTGGCTTAAACCAACTTTACCCACCCCCCTTTAAAACCCACTAATAAACACTATGTCCGCTATTACAACCGTAACTGGAGCTGCCGTCACCGTCGCCGGTAACGACATCGACACCGACCGTATCATCCCTGCTAAGTTCATGAAGTGTGTCACCTTCGACGACCTCGCCGAGGGCATGTTCTACGATGTAAAGGTGAACCCGAACACGGGTGAACGCACTGACCACCCGCTGAACGACCCTAAGCACGCTGATGCGACCATCATCCTCTCTGGGGAGAACTTTGGCTGTGGCTCCTCTCGTGAGCACGCGCCACAGTCCATCTTCCGTAACGGCTTCCGCGCGATCATCGCCGAGTCCTTTGCGGAGATCTTCTTCGGGAACTCCACTACGCTAGGGATGCCATGTGTCTGTGCCTCTGCACAGGATATCGCCGCCCTCTCTGCCCACATCGATGCGAACCCGACCGAGCAAATCACCATCGACCTCCAAGGGCTGACCGTGAGCTACGGTGACCAGAGCTTCGCCATCACCATGCCCGCCTCTGCGCAGAGCGCCCTGACATCAGGTAAGTTCGACCCCCTCTCCGAGCTACTACTGAACATGGACGCCATCGATAAGACGGCTGAGGCGCTTCCATACGTCTAAGCCCACTAAGCGACTATTCACACCAGAGCCGAGCGATCCCCGATCGCTCGGCTTTTTTTATATGGAGCGGTAACTATTCAGGTGGGATTTTGTAGCGTTTTCGCGTCCTCGCGGTTCAAAATCAACTGCGGAGTTTAAGGTTGGTGACGGCGAGACGCCGTCACTCCCCTGCCTTGTGACCGCTTTCTGATCTCACCTGAATAGTTACGTGGAGAGTCAGAAAGAAGATAAGGAACTCCATTATCTAATTGAGACTAATCAAGGCTGCAAGCAGTAATAGGATCGCAAAAAGTATGAAAATTCACGCAAAAGACACCTAACACTTAAAACCTAACACCCTCCGCGATAATCAGAAATTTACGTCATCACAAAGCGCCACTTCCTTCCACAAATTTCCGAGAAGAGCCAAAAAATGGGGAATATGCGAATTCATGCATCTTTTGCTTGCGCGGTGTCGCTATCCTCATACGTTAATCAAAATAACTCAATTCATATGGCAAAGGTATTTACTAAAGAAAACTTCCAAGCTGAAGTCCTCGACTCTGACAAGCCTGTTCTCGTAGACTTCTGGGCAGAGTGGTGTGGACCATGTAAGATGATCTCCCCTCTTATCGACAAGGTCGCTGCTGAGCTTGGTGACGCGGCTTCCATCGGTAAGGTCAATGTGGACGAGCAACAAGAACTCGCCCGCGAATACGGTATCCAGTCTATCCCTACTCTCCTCTTCTTTAAGAACGGCGAGATCAAGGACAAGGTCGTCGGTGCTGCTGTCAACGCAGATCTCCTTAAGAGCAAGCTCAGCGCGCTCTAATCTCTGAGGTTTCTCTGAAACCTCTGCATTCTAAGAAACAAAGCGGTCAGTGATGACCGCTTTTTTTGTAGCATCTCCCTTGCTCCCCTCCCCCGTGTAACTACACTAGAGCGGATCACCACAGAGAGAGTTGTTAGAGGTTCGTTGGAATGAGTAATTCCATGACCTGTCGCGCTGAGACATCCGAATCACAACAACCAAGTTTATACGAACACAAAACACTCTCTGTGCCTCCGCGCCTCTGTGGTTCAAACAAAATCCCTAGTGTAGTCGCCCTACTCCCCTCCCCGCCTTCTCTTTTCGTCCCCCACCTTTCTCCATTATGTTGCCCACTCTACGCTCCTATTCTACCGGTGCTCGCACTGTTCTGACCTTTATTTCTCTCCTCGCATTAGGGTTAGGGCAGTTTATGAATGAGGGGCCTAGTGGGTTCGGCGGCCCTGCGGGGTTCGGCGGGCCAGATAGTGCCGCAACGGAGAGCGAGACCCGCGCGGAGCTGCAGGCGGAGTTTGAGAGCATTCCGCGCGGACGCCCGTTTTACCTCTACTATACGCTGGAGACTGCTCCAGGGTGGTATGCGTATTATCTGAACAATACGCTAGGATTCACGATCCGCCCTTCGCTACAGCTAGACGCCATCGCAGGCGTGGAGCTGGGTGAGCTGGAGTTCCCGCTGCCTCAGGAGAAGGACACCTTTGGCGTTCCCTCACTGGTGTTTCAGGGCCAGACATACTTCCGCCTCCCCGTCACCGTAACGGCGGATTACGTGGGCACGGAACTGACCTTTACGGGCACCGCCAGCTGGCAAATCTGTAAGGAGAGCTGCCTCCCTCCCGAGGACCGGGCAGTGAGCCTGACACTGGCAGTGACCGATGCCGCTCCTGCTCCGAACACGAGCCTCCCAGCGGATCTCAAGACGCGCTTTAGCTCGCGCTCGCTCACCTCTGGTGCCGCGACTCTAGGGCCAGACGGCATCTCGCTGGAGCTCTCACAGCCCGTTTCTGCGCCTCGCTTCTTAGACCTCGATGGGCAAACCGCCTTCGGCATCGCCCCGGTGGTCACAACTGCGGATGGTAAGAGCACACTCAGCCTAGCACTCGACACGGGGAACACCTTCCGCACGCAGCCCATCGCACCGCGTGAGCGCTTGCGCGGCTACCTCGTGACGGCAGAGGGCACCGCTTGGGTAGATGTGCCTCTCCACACCCTCCCTGCAGATATACCAGCTCTAGCCTCAGGTGAACCAGATGCGGATGACGATCCCTTTGCCCCGACTGCGGAGACTACAGCCGCTAAGGATACGACCAGCCTGCAGCTCCCCTCCGATGCGGAGCTCGCCGCCCTCTATGATCCGTCGCTCCCGATCCTGCAGGGACAGCCTAGCTTTACCATTTGGCTCGCGCTGGGGGGCGCCTTCTTAGGCGGAATGTTCCTGAACCTCATGCCCTGCGTCTTTCCCGTGCTCAGCCTTAAGGTCTTAAGCTTCGTAGAGAAGGCGGGGGAAGCAGCGTGGAAGGTACGGCTACACGGGATCTTCTTTACCCTCGGGGTCGTCCTCTCCATGTGGGTGCTCGCGATCGCCCTGTTTGCGCTAAAGGCATCCACGGGACAGAGTATTAACTGGGGGCAGCAAATGAGCTACCCGGGCTTTGTCGCAGCGGTGATTATCATTCTCTTCCTCTTTGGGCTAAACATGGCAGGAATCTTTGAGATGGGGACTCGGCTCACCTCGGCAGGGAACAATGCCAGCGCTAAGAATGAGTATGTCGCCACGATCTTAAGCGGCGTGCTCACCACGGTCATCGCCACGCCCTGTAGCGGTCCCTTCCTTGGTGCCGCCATGGGATACACCCTCAGCCAGCCACTATGGATCGCGCTGATCCTCTTTACCGTGTTTGCGCTGGGGATCTCGTTCCCCTACCTCCTGCTCTCCTTCTTCCCCGCACTGACCGCTAAGCTACCGCGCCCTGGGGCGTGGATGGAGACGCTTAAGAAGGTGCTCTCCTTTGGTATGTTTGCCGCCGCCGCCTTCTTTATGCAGACCTTTGCCGCCCTTACTGGTGGCTCTGGGCTGGCGGCGCTGATGATGGCGCTGGTCGTAGTCGGGCTAGCGGCTTACCTCTATGGGCACTGGAGCCTGCCACACCTCAGTAAGCGCGTGCGCTATGGCTTAGGCGGGGGGCTCTCCCTGTTGATCCTCCTGTGTGGGCTCTTCATGAGCTGGCGCGCTACACAGCATGAGGCTCCCGTCCTCTCCGCGCAGGCAAGGGAGGGGCACGCGCTCCACTGGCATAGCTGGAAGCCCGGGATCGTCGAGCATCTCCGCGCCGAGGGGTATTATGTATGGGTGGACTATACCGCCGTGTGGTGTGCGACCTGTCAGGTGAATAAGAAGGTCATCTTTGGGAATGACGACTTCACCGCAGGGATCGACCCTGACAAACTCATCCTCGTAAAGGCGGACATGACGAACCATGACCCTGTGATCACCACCGACCTCGCTCGCGCCGACCGCGTCGCGATCCCCGTGAACATTATCTACGCGCCCGATCCAGCACGCCCCCCCGTCCTCCTAGAAGATCTCATTACCGTCGACGATGCGAGCGAGGCTCTCACCAGCGTGGGATATAACTAGAAACACCTAAACGAGAAACACAGCTCTTATGACCCCCCTTACGCTTCCCTCACTCCGCCTCGCACTATTGACGAGTGCCGCCCTCACTCAGATCTCCCTGGCGCAGTCTTCCTTAACGATCTATAACAGTGGCTTTGCCGTCGTCCGCCAGCAAGTCCCGCTCAACCTGCAGGAGGGCGAGACCCGCGTGAGCTTTGATCAAGTCACCTCACAGGTGGAGCCAGACTCTGTCGTCTTACGCTCACCTAGCGGGAAGCTCCCCTTCACGATCCTAGAGCAAGATTACCGCAACGACCCCATCTCAGAGGCGCTGCTACTCCACCAGTTCGAGGGACAAGAAATCCCCTTCCTCATTACCCCCACCAACGCAGGAGCCTATGAGGAAATAGGGAAGATCGTGCGCAGTGGATATGTGCGCGGAGGCGCACCGCAGCAGCCCATTATTGAGCTTCATGATCAGCTCCGCTTTGGCTTACCAGGCCAGCCACTCTTCCCCTCTCTCGGCGATGATAGCATCCTACGCCCCACTCTTAGCTGGACGCTTCAGGCTCCTGCTGGGAAGGGGCTGGCAGAGCTCTCATACCTCAGCCGAGGCTTTGAGTGGAAGGCGGACTACAACCTCATCATCACTGAGGGCGAGAGCACCGCCGGACTCAACGGCTGGGTCACGCTCACGAACAATAGTGGCACCAACTTCGAGCAAGCTGAGGTACAGCTCCTCGCCGGTGATGTGAACCGCGCACCCCAGCCAACACACGCCATGCTAGAGACACTGTC